>JASIJX010000100.1 GCA_030049955.1 Acidobacteriaceae bacterium | reverse complement strand
GTAATCCCGCCGATCTCCGCTCGAACCTCCAGCCGCCGCTTCACGCTCTTGAAGCTCGCGAGCGCGGCGATGATCGCCTCCCGGCTCACGCCCTGCCCAGAGGCCAGCGCCGCCGCGGCCGTCGCGTTCAGCGCGTTGTGCTCGCCGGCCATGCGCATCGCCAGCTTGCCCCACATTGCGCCGCCGCGCCACACCTCCCACTGCACGCGGCCGCCCTCATACTGCAGATTTTGTATCCGCCACTCTGCGCCTTCGCTGAACCCGTACCGCTCCACGCGGCACAGCGCGCGTTCCACGCACTCCGTCACATTCGCGCTGCCATCGTAGGCCACAATCAGCCCGCGCCGCGGCACCAGGTTCACCAGCCGCTTGAACGCCGTCTTCACCGCGTCGAGATTCGCGTAAATATCGGCATGATCGAACTCCACATGCGTCAGAATCAGCCCATCGGGAAAGTAGTGCAGAAACTTCGGCCCCTTGTCGAAGAACGCCGTGTCGTACTCGTCGCCCTCAACGATGAAGGTCCTCGTCGGCCGCAACTGAAAACTTGTCCCGAAGTTCTCCGCCACGCCGCCGATCAAAAACGACGGCTCCAGCTCCGGCCGCTCACTCGCCGCCGTCTGGTAAATCCACGCCAGCATGCTGGTCGTCGTCGTCTTGCCGTGCGTGCCCGCAACCACCAGCGACTCCCGCCCCTTCAGGAACTCCTCATGCAGCAGCGCCGCCATCGAAGTGAAGGGAATCCGCTCGTCAAGCACGCGCTCCACTTCGGGATTGCCGCGCGAGAGCGCATTGCCGATCACCACCAGATCCGGCCGCGGCTCAAGATTCGTCTCCTCATACGGCTCCGCCACCGGAATCCCCAGCTCGTGCAGCAGATCGCTCATCGGCGGATACGCTGCCTTGTCCGATCCCGTGATGCGATGTCCCTCAAGCTGCAGCAGCCCGGCCATCGACGCCATTGCCGTCCCGCAGATCCCGCTCAGATGAATATGCTTCTTACCCAAACTCACCAATCCGCCCCGTCACAAATCTTGCTAACTTATGGGTACCCCATCCTAAGGCGCTTTTTGCCCTTAGGGTGGGAACCACAACACTCAACAGACCGATTCACCGCACCGCCGGCTCCAGCAAATCCAGCCGCGTCTCCTCACCAACCCGAAGCTCCGCCTCCACGCCAAACGTCAGCGTCACATTCCGTTGTGAAACGTGTCCACTGCGCAGCCCCATCGCGATCGGCCCCTCGAACCCATCGAGCGCATTCAGAATTGCCTGATCCAGCAGATCGGACGCAGCGCCCGACGAGGCGCAATCCATCATCTCGCCAAAAACAATGCCGCGCACGCCCTCAAGCTTGCCCGCAGCTCGCAACTGCCACAGCATGCGGTCCACCTGGTACGGCTTCGCGCCCACGTCTTCAAGAAACAGCAGCTTGCCCTCAGTGCGCGGCTCCCACGGCGTGCCCAGCAACGAAACCAGAATCGACAAGCACCCGCCGTAAAGCGTCCCCCGCGCCATGCCCGGCTTCAGCGCCCGCAGTCCCTCCGCCGCACCCACGCTGTAGGTCTCGCCAGCCGTCGCGGCGCGAAAGCTTTCCCAATGCACGCCGTTTGCAAGATAAAAATCCGCCGCCACCATCGGCCCATGAAACGCCGGCAGCCCCAGCTCATCCAGCAACCGCAGTTGCACGCCCGTCAAATCGCTGTATGCAAAAAAAACCTTCGGGTGCTCCTCGATCAACCTGAGGTCAATACACTCGAGCAAATAGTTGGATCCATAACCGCCGCGCAAACACATCACTGCGCTGGTCGCTTCATCCGCAAACGCCGCGTGCAGGTCCTCGAGCCGCAGCTCCGCCGTGCCGGCAAAATAAATCGGACCGCGCTCCCGTGCACTCGCACTCAGGGCCGGCGCATAGCCCAGCGCCTTGAGCGCCGCCACTCCCTGCTCCACGCGCTCTGTCTGCGCAAAGCTCGCCGGCGCAATCACACTCACGCCCGCTCCTTGCTTCAACGCTTCCGGTTTGCGCAGAGCCACTGTGCGAGCCTGCATCCTTACCACGCCTCGCCGCGCGCCACCAGCGCCGCCGGCCCGGTCAGCAGCAGATCCGTGTTCGGTCCGCTCCACTCCACCGTCTGCGGGCCGCCCGGCGCAACCACCGTGAGCGGCGAAACGCATCCCTTTAGCGCCAGCGCGGCCACGGCTGCAGCGGATGTCCCGGTGCCTGAAGATGACGTCGGTCCCACCCCGCGCTCAAAAATGCGGATCTCTATTTCATGCTCGCTGACCTCGCGCACAAACTCCACGTTCGTCTGCCCGGGGAAATCCTGGTGCGTGCAGATCTCCGCGCCTACCTCGGTCCACGGCAGCCCTGCCACGGTGAACTCCGCATCATCCACCACCACCACAAAATGCGGATTGCCCATCGAGACCGCGATGCCGGTAATATCTTCGCCGTTCTCCAGCCGCACCGTGTGCGGAGCAAGCGCCGGCGTGCCCATGTTCGTGGACACATCCACCGCAAAGCTATTCTCCGCGTTTACGCTGTTGATGCGGCACACGCGAGAGCCCGCGTCGGTCATAATCACCAGTTCGTCGCCCGGTTTCGATCCCAGCTTCTCCGCCATCCACGCCGCCACGCAGCGCGTGCCGTTGCCGCTGATCTCGGCCACCGAGCCGTCCGCGTTATGCAGCCGGATGCGCCCTGCCTTCGCGCCGGTCCACGCAAAAAACTCCACGCCGTCTGCGCCCACGCCCGTATGTCGCGAGCACAACCGCTGCGCCAGCGCCGCCTTGTCCTGGTTGGCCGCAGCATCTTCTTCTATGATCAAAAAATCGTTGCCGCAGGCCTGCGTCTTGGTAAACGAAATCAATCTTCCTCCGGCCATGCTTATGGAACCTCATCCTTGCCCGATGCTACCACCGACAGCGCCACTGCGCTCTGCCAACCCGAGCGAGTTCGATGAGCTCAATCTGTCACCTGTGCGAACTCGCCCCTTCAACCGATGTCATCCTTGTATCACTGAATGAGCGGCAGTTAGGGTGAGACTGTTGCAGTGGGGGAGCCGAGTCATCGGCTGAGCGACGCGAAGGATCTGCAGTCGCCTTTTACTGCGCGATCCGCAACAGCCCGCAGTAGCGATACGCATTTTTCGTGTGCCACCCAGTTCAGTAGCAGAGTCAAAAACCGAACTCGGCAACTTAGGGAAATAACATCCAGGGACGGACGCCGGAGCGGCAGCGGGCGCGCACCAGCCGCGTGGGACAAGACGGCGTTGACTGTGCTGCCCAATGGCTCACCAGCTCAGACGCATCGACCGAGCCGAGGCCGGTGGCAAGGTTGTACACCGCGCCCGTGGCCGCGTAACCTGCGACGCCTGGGACTGTGTTGGTACCCGAAGGCGTGGGATGAAAGGCGGACGGTGCGGCGACGGCGAGCGCGTAAAGGCGCGGGTTGGCGCTGCCCTGCCCTTTATCGCTTTGGGCTGCGATGACCAGCGCCATGATGCCGGCGAATGAGGGTGCGGCTACGGATGTTCCCGAAGCGATCATGAAGCCACCGTTCTCGACCATGATGGCGCCGTCGTGGTTTGAGGCGGCGAGAGCTGCGTCGGGCACGGCGCGCATGCTGCCGGCGGCGGTTGCGCCGGAGACGGCAAACTGCCAGGCGGGCTGCGCGTAAACAGTGCTGACGCCGCCGCCGGATGCCCACATATCCGAACCGCTGTTGGCTGCGCTCTCGTTCCAGACTTCTTCGGGGATGTACTGAAGCGCCGAGCCAAGTGCAGAGCCGGGGCCGGAGCCGTTGGTTGCGGCCCAGTACGCCGCGGCATTCGCACCTTCGTTGAATTCCGTTCCACCAACGCAAGTGGCGTAGGACGGGGTGCAGAGGCCGTTGACCGCGGGCGCGGAGCCCGTGATGTCAGAGCCGGCAGAACAGCCGGCTGCGCCGGCGTCGCCTGAGGCAACGAAGACGCTGATGCCTTCAGCGGCAGCCTGCTCCCAGAGCGCGTTGTAGAAGGCCAGCTCCGCGGCGCCCATTTGCTGCTCGCAAGTGGAATAGCTGGAGCTGAGGATGGGCGCAGTGGAGTGGTTGACGATGTAGGCCGAGGCGAGATCGACGCCGTCCGTGGTGGCGGTGGATGTGGCGGCAACGAGGGTGATGGATGCTGCGGGCGCTACGGCGCCGCTCCACTCGACGTCGAGCGTAGCCTCAGCCTGGTCGGAACCGGCCAGGCCGGGATCGGCGCCGGCGAGGATGACGGCGGGGGGATTGGCGGCGAGGCCGGTCGTGGCGCGGAATTGGGCCACGTCGGCGAGATCAATATTGCTGCGGCCGGCGATGGCGATGGATGCACCGGCGCCGGAGTTGCCGGCGTTGTAGAGCGGGTTGAGGTCGTAGATGGTTGCGAAGTCGGCCGGAGCTATGTAGTGCGTGCTGCCGGCAGAGTACTGCGGACTGCTAGCCGATTGCGGCTGGATCGAAGAATGCGTTGCAGGCAGTGTGCGCAGTACGAGCGAGGAGTGGCGGCGGAAGTCGTTAAGCGAGACGATGCCGGCGATGGAATTGGCGAGGGCGGCGGGGATTTGCGGGTCACGATCATTGGCAATGTGGTCACTGGCGATGAAAGCAGTGCTGGCAATGCGGTAACGGTGCATCTGGGTGTGGAAGGCTTCATCGACTTGGCCGGCGGTGCCGGCGAAGGCGATGAGACGGTTGCCGGCGGGGATCTCTTCGATGTTGAAGCCGTGGGATGTGAGCCATGCGGTGATTTGCGCAATCTGGGCGGGCGCGGCGCCGAACTGGGCGCCAAATTCGGCGGGCGTGAGCCATTGGTGGTACTTGGGCGAGGCCGGGTCCTGCTGGGCGGTGACTAATTGGTCGAGAGCGAACTGCTGTGCGGGAGAAGGCTTGAGAACGAGCAGTATGCGGTCGAGAGGCGTGGAGGGATCGAGCGGGCCCTGGTCGAACTCGGGGCGGGCGAGAGGATGGACGTTGCCGGTGAGGGTGACGGTCTGAGTTTCGTTTATCGGGGTGATGCGGGCGGCGGGCGCGGTGGGTGCAGAGGAAGTGGCCGCGCAGCCGGCGAGCAGCGCAGCGGCGGCTAATGAAAAAGCTCTGAGAAGCGGGCGCATGGCGGCCTTTCCAGACGACCGGCGATGAGCGTGGGCTAGCCGTCTTAGTTTCTTCTCAGATATCGGCTGGGTGCGGAATTCGGGTGAGGATGAGGGCAGGTTGAATTGGAAGAATGGGCTTACGGATGTAATTGGGGATTTCTAAGATTATGTGGTTTCCCACCCTTTTCACGATGAGGCCGTGAAAAGGATGCGGCACGGAGCGGTTGTGGCAGGTTACCGCCTGTGCGGTCGGCTAATTAGTCTGACACCATCAGTTCGCCGGGGAGGATGGGACGAGTGCGGGGCAGGACGCCGCGGCCAGCAAGAACGCCCATGAAGACCAGCACGGCCACGAAGACCGTGAGCTTGATTAGGCTTCCTGTGCGCGTCTCGGGAAGGGCTTTCCAGAGGACAAGCAGAACGGTTTGTGCGGCGGTTACCGACCAGACGGCGCCGTAGAAGTAGCGGCGCTCGATGCCTTCGCCTTTTGTGGACGGGCCGACGCGGGGCAGTTTGCCTATGATGCCGAGCAGCAGGATGAGGGCGCAGAGCGGCGAGTATGCGTACTGATAGATTTGCTTGAGCTGCCAGACGCCGGTGGCGACT
>JASIJX010000623.1 GCA_030049955.1 Acidobacteriaceae bacterium | reverse complement strand
CACCGAGATCTTGGCACATCCAGTCGCGGAACTCCTGTCCTGATCCACAAAGATTTTGTAGATGCAGATCTGCGCGTCACCTTGGGCCTTCTCGAGCCGCATTTCATGGCCGGTTTTTCGGGAGGAAGGAAGCTGGTCGTTCCTGGAGTAGCCGCGGCGGCAACGATCAAGGCTATTCATGCACCTAGGTTCATACGGGAACCTTGCGCCACCGAAGGATCCATTGAGGAGAACCCTCTGCACGCTGAACTCCTGGAAATCGCGCGCCGAGCCCGCCATGACTTCATGCTCGACGTAACCCTGACCAGAGATAGACAAATCTCCGGGATATTTGCTGGAGACCTCGTGGCCGCGCACGCGGCCGGCGTCCGTTTCCTGGAGGAGGCGTATCTAGAGAAGGTTGAAGAACCCGCGGATTTAGTTATCACGAGCGCGGCCGGCTTTCCGCTGGACCTCACCTTTTACCAAACAATCAAGGCCATCACGGCTGCACGAAAATTAGTGAAAGTCGGATCGAGAATTCTTGTCATTTCCAAGTGTGCCGAGGGCGTCGGTTCACCGGAATTCTCCATGAGACTTCGCAGCATGAAGTCCTTTGAGAGGTTCCTCAAGGAAACTGCAAATTCCCCTGTACAAGTGGACCAATGGCAACTGGAAAAACTGGCCCTCGCCGGATTAAATAGCAAGCTCTTCTTTTATCTTCCCGCCCTGAAGAAGGGAGATTTAGGGTTTCTGGACCAAAACGCATATCAGAGCCTCAACTCTGCCATCGCTTCGGCGACTGCTGGTCTATCTGCCAAGTCACGGATTCTGCTTATCCCAGAAGGTCCCTACGCCTTTGCTAAGACCTAATATCGGCTTCTACGTCGAAACGTAGGCAATCCACCATCGGGCCGGCTCAATTACAAGTCGATCTGGTGAACTCAGGGGGCTTCATAACTCATCAGACCCACCTCAGACGGCTTTAGGGGAGCGCGACCGCAGGAAAGTTGCACCGAAACGACTGCCGGTCAACCTGCAACGCCAATCGACCCACGCTTAAGACGAACTGGGGTTCACGTAAAGCTCACCAAACTGCTTGCGCGAAGCCCGAATTGAACCATATCAATTCTGAATTGATGCAGACATCGTCTCTAGGAATGCTGCCATTTCGCGTCGGCTCCCGAAAACTAGGGGAGTTCGCTCGTGGATTTCCTTCAGTTTGACCGAGAGGATGCGTTCAACGCCGTTCAAAGCTACTCCTCCGGCCTGTTCTGCGATAAACGCAAGAGGCTTGGCTTCATAGAGCAAACGAAGCTTGCCGTTTGGATACTTGTCTGTCGGTGGATAGAGGAACACGCCGCCTTTGAGCAGGGTTCGGTGAAAATCGGCAACCAGTGACCCAACATATCTAGCGTTGTATTCGATGCCCTCAGGTCGCATACGCAGAAAGTGGACGTATTTCCAATAAGGCATAGGAACCCGCTCGCTCTGTGCATCATTGAACGAATAGTAATTTCCAAATTTCGGCATCAGAACCTGATCGTTGTTCAACATGTAGGCTCCAACTGACGGATCGAGCGTGAAGGAGTGCACGCCGTTTCCAGCAGTGTAGACCAACTCCGTAGATGGACCGTATAGAACATAACCTGCGGCAACCTGCTTGGCCTCGGGTCTAGTAAGAAACTCCACTGGATCCTCGGGTGAATCCGAATCCCGGCGATAGATGGAGAAGATCGTGCCGACATTGATGTTGACATCGATGTTGGAAGAACCATCCAAGGGGTCAAACACAATTATGTACTTGCCGCTCCCGTTACCTCTTCCGAATGTGATCGGTTTCTCGTTCTCTTCCGAAACGAGTGCGAAGACACTGTCGCGCACGCCGAGGCAGTGAAGCAAAGCCTCATTGGCATAGACGTCCAGTTTCTGCTGAATCTCGCCCTGGACATTAGTCGAATCCACGCTTCCGCACAGATCAGCGAGGCCAGCGCGCCGCATGCGCGCCTCGACCATTTTGGTCGCGAGCGTGATTCCGGAAATGAGCCAGGGCAGATCGGTGAGTTCGTCAGATATCCTGTGTCGCCCGAGATGCTGCTGAAAGGTAAGGATCATGCATTCTCCAAACTATTAATGTTGCGGCAATGCTATCGGCCGACCTGCTTGCGCAAATCCATCAGGCTCGTAACGATGTCGCTTGTAACAGTCGCGGGCAGCCTATCGGCGTCTATTTCGATGAAGAGAACGTGATTTCGATAGTAATGAATTAGCGGTCCGGTCTCCCGTCCGAAAACCTCAAGACGTGTTTGGAGGACCTCAAGCCTGTCATCATTTCTCATCTCCAGCTCAGAGCCGTCCTTATCGCACTTTCCGGTTCGTTTCGGCGGCATAGATTGGGTATTGTATACAGTCTTGCAAAGACGACATACTCGGCGATGAATCACCCTCTCGACGATGCGACGGGGATCCATGAACATGTTGATGATTGCGAGCAGACAGCCGCGCCGATGAGCGCCGAGGTATTCATCCAGCCATTGAGCCTGCCGGACGGTGCGGGGAAAGCCATCGAGGATAAAACCTGATGCGGCATCGGAAAGGGCAAGCCGGTAAGCGACCATTTCGGTCATGATGTGATCCGGGACTAGGCCGCCGACCTTCATAACTTGACTCGCCTGGGCTCCCAGCACCGTCCCATGTGCTACATTTGCGCGGAGGATTTCTCCGGTCGATATCGTTGGGACATTCCAGCGCCTCGCAATGGTAGCTGCCTGAGTTCCTTTCCCGACTCCAGGCGCACCAATCAGGAGGACAGGGCCCGGGCCGTTAATTTTCACCTGAGTGAGATTTCCGCCCCCAGCAAGTTGTCTCAAACTTTCGCCCGATCTAGTCAGCTCAGGCAAAAGAGTCTTGGCCTGGGCTCTAGCCTCACTCAATTCCATAACGTCCTCTTAGGAGTGCGGGATAGTGCTGTAGCAAACATTTCGCAATGTAGAGAATGTTCGCAGTTCGCGCAAGGGAATGCGTCCGATTCGGACATCTGGACCTAGCGGACCATGGACGTAGCGAGTATCATTCTGCTGATGAAACTTCCAAGGCGATCTATCACTGAACTCTTGTCACGACTCGAAGCCCTGATCCAATTGCGACATATCCAGGAAGGATTCGCCGTGCTCGACGAGTTACGCACGGAACTTAGCGGCGGAGGCGTTTGCTGCGGCGCCACCCTGATTCGGCTTGCCCTGAGCTTGGCCCAATGGATGGATCTTGGGTACGGCGACCACACAATCTTCAAGAAGAGGGTGATGGAAAAGCTACCAGCGCGTCATGCAGAAATGTCATTCCTAGATGTAATGAGGCTAAATCTGATCGAAGCCTACGCATGCCTCAGCCGTGAAGATCCAGACAGGTCGATCGCGCTCCTAGAGCAGACATGCATCTCGGGAACGACATTGATGCCTGAATACCTCGTTTTCCTAACACATTTTTGGAAGGGGCGAGCGCACCGTAAGAAAGGCGATTACAAAAACGCCGCGCACCACATTCAGGCAGCGCGGCAATCCGCCGAGCGTCTCCAGAATTCAAAGCTCGTGGCAGTCACTAAGATTCACGAGAGTTGGCTAGTCTTTCAGAATGGCGATTTACGCCGGGCATTGCAGCTTCTCGATGAGGCAGAGAGAGAATTGAAGCCGATCAGACATGCTTTGTCTCTGGGGAATATTGAATCTGCTAGGGGGCGCTTCATCCGGCGGTCAGGAAGATACCAGGAAGCGCTTCAGCATTTCGAAAGAGCGATGGAGGTCTACAAGAAGGATTTCTCACAACATCCAAATCTTGCCAGAGCCATGGTGAACGCCGCATACGTAAAGCGCTTGATGGCCCTCGAATTGCGAGGTGCCGACAACAAGACTCAAGCGCGTGGTTCAGTGCATTCGAAATCTCTTAAGTTCACTCGAGATGCGCTAGAACTCCTCACACGCGCCGGCGAAATCTATGCCCATCATCATCACCAGGGGGGTACCGGATCGGTGCTCGTAAACTCCGGATTTCTTCATTTGGAAAGCGGTGATATCGAGAAAGCATCGATTGAAGCCGATCGCGCCTTCGCGCTGGGCGAGGAAAAAAAAGATTTGATTCTCATGACTCGCGCCCGGACCCTGCAAAGCGCGGTCAATCGTACCAAGAGTGAGGAGCAAATCGACGGGGACGAAGACACGTACGTTTATGCGACACGCGCTGTCGAACGCGCAGAAGAGGCTATTGAAATCGCCAAGAAAACAGAAAACCGCCGCGTGCTTGCGGAAGCCTTTATTGCGAGAGGATTTGCCGCGCTCGACGAACAGAATCGGGATCTACAAACGGCGCGGCTGTGTGCTTCGGAGGCGGCAACACTCATTGGAGAAGGAGATCGTGACCACCTCTTCAACGAACTCGGCGGGCTGAAAGAGAAAATCTTGCGGTCGGTCGGAGTTGAAGACACATTGAGACGGTGGTCCGAAGGGCAAATTGGTTGTAAGACATTCCAGCAGGTACAGGAAGAATTTGCTGAGATCGTCATCCCACGAGTCTGGGAAAATCTTGGTCGAAATGTAAGCCGAGTGTCAGCTCAATTATCCATTTCTCCCAAGAAGGTCAGAAGACTGCTGAGAAAAGCTCGTACAATCAAAGAAGTTCGCTAAGGGGAAAATAACCCAGTTCACCCTATCGGAAGCAAATGAGAGGGGAGATCCTTACTTTCTAGTCAGCTGATCGAATCCATGCGCAAGTCAGGTAATTTGCGCTCATGCTCTTCATCGACGAACGAACCGGACTGGCAATTCCATGGCCCTCCGGAAAAACACGGCGGTTTAGAGGTTGAACTCGGCAGTCTCCTAGCTGTACGACTTGTTATCTCACTCGATAAGGGCACAGACTAGCATCAATAATATCGAGGTCAAGACTGCTCATGCACCCGATGTGCGCGACGGTAGCAACGAACTCATTCTCAATGGAACCGGACACGATCGTAAGCGCCCGATTCTCCAATTCTTGCCGTGTAGACAGAAAGCGCGATCAGGCCGACGATGACCTTGTGAGCGAGACGATTCAAGTTGCCGCAAGTGACCCAAAGAAGCGGGTTCAACGCACCTCTGAGGAGAAGCGCCGCATTGTCGAGGCGACACTGGTTCCCGATGCGTCGATCGCGCGAGTTGCGCGAGAAAACGGGGTGCACGCCAACCGGGTATTCCAGTGGAGATACGAGTATCGAAACGACACCGGGTGGGCTGTAAATCCGCGCGCGAAGCTTCTTCCCGTGACTGTGATCGCAGAGCCGAGCAGCATCGTTATGCCAGAAGTCGCATCGATTCCTACGCCCGCGCCATCTTCTGCGTCTATCCATATTGAGTTACCTTGTCGAGTACTGGTGAGCGTAGAAACCGGTGTTGATCCAGAACTTGTGCGTGTAGTGCTGGGGAGCCCGCTGCGTTGATCGATCTCAAGCCTGGCACTCGCATCTGGGTTGCCGCGGGATTTACGGATCTGCGCGGCAGCTTCCAAGGACTCTCTTCCATCGTCGAGACAGTGCTCGAGCGGGCCCCATTCTCCGGGCACGTGCTCGTGTTCAGGGGAACGCGCGGTGACTTGATTAGACTTTTATGGTTTGACAGCGATGGTCTTTCTCTTTTTCAAAAAAGATTGGGACGCGGACGTTTCGTGTAGCCGCAGGCAACGAGCAGAACCGTGTCGTTGACGCGTGCGCAGTTATCGATGCTCTCGTGATCGGCCTCGTTATTCCTGAACCAGTTGAAATGTTAGTCTTCGACCAAATCCGAGGAGAGCGTGGATGCGGAAGAAGCGTTTCAGCGTGGAACA
>JASIJX010000622.1 GCA_030049955.1 Acidobacteriaceae bacterium | reverse complement strand
ACAAGCCCGCGAGGAGCAACAACAACAACATTGGTGCGCCGACTGCATGGAATAAGTATAAGAAATAGGTTCGAGCAAGGTCAATTTCGAGCAGCGCAAGCTGTTTTTTGCCCCTGCGGGATTCCGAGGCAACGCCAGTCCCCCTTGGCCCCGTTCTCCTGCCCAATTCCCGCTTCCATGGTTGGCTCCATCGTGCTCGCCTCAAAGATTTCACTTTCCTCGCTTGTACCAACCTCCACGGTTCCCACTCAAATCAAATGTGTGCACCTTACAACAACTCGCAGGATCAATCGTGGTGCCGCGATACAGACGGCATACGGCGGATGTCCTTCATCTTAAAGATCAGTGGGCGTTGAACCAGACCGTCAATCAATAATTCGTGACGGCTTGGGTCGATGGTCGGAACCCCGGCATGAAGGCGTTCAAAAAAAGAGAAGATGGGGTAATGATGCCGTACATATCCTGCAACGGGGCCCTCGCTGATCCAGTCCCCGGATAAGCAACCTGGTTGGAGAAACGTTCACTCTTTTCAAATCGAGACCTTGACAATCCGTCTCACCGTGCGTAACCGGCAAGTTTCAGTACGTAAGCATAGTCCCCTGGCAGATGCTCCGGCAGTGTCACCTGCAGATTCCCATTCGCAGCCCTCGTGTCCAGCGGCTTGGCATCGCCCAGCATTGTCACCTGCATGCCAGGCCGCGCGGCCACACCCTCAATCGTCGCCGTCCGCTCTTTCGGAGCTCCCAATATCGTCACGTACAGGTCGCTTCTCTTGCGCGTGAAACGCAGATCGTCGCCTTCAGCGGTCTCGCCCACGGCACGCTCCCACGGCACGGTGTCGTAGATCGCATCGCCGTTCTGCTTGAGCCAAGTACCCAGGGCCTTCAATCGTTCCATCTGCACTGGAGGAATGGTTCCATCGTCTTCTGGCCCCACGTCCAGCAGTAGGTTGCCGTTCTTACTCACAATGTCCACCAACAGCGCAATCAGATCGGCAGGAGCAATGGTCTCCGCTTCGCCCTCGGCACGGTTATAGCCAAATGATCGTCCAAGTCCGCGGCACTCCTCCCACTTCTTTGCAGCGATCTTATCCATCTTCTGGTATTCCGGAGAAATAAAATCCGCATGCCTGATTCCAAATCGATCGTCCACGACTCCATCCGGCACAGCGTTGTAGTAGTCGGCCTCAACCTGCATGGGCCGGCCCGTCTTCGGCCAGTCTATGTCGTTCCAGAGAACCGCGGGATGATAGCGATCGATCAGCTCATGAATCTGCGCGAAGGCGTAGTTCCCATAGGCCTGTGTTTCCGGCTTTGCCGTCTCGTAATCCGCGGAGGTTTCGATGGGGCCGGAATTGAACGTCCAGTCGTAACCGCCGGAGTAATAGAGCCCCATCTTCATTCCTTCTTTGCGGACGGCCGCCGATAGCTCGCCGACAATGTCACGCTCCGCGTGCCGCTCGTTCTGAGGAATTGAAGGGTTCGGATTCACCGTTGTGCTCGGCCAAAGCGTAAACCCGTCGTGATGCTTCGTCGTCAGGACTACATAGCGCGCCCCAGCTTCGTGGAAGATCGTTGCCCATTCTTCGGGATTCCACTTCTTCGACTCGCGATTGAAGATAGGAGCAAAGTCGTAGTAGCTGAAATTTGCCCCATAGTGTTCGCGGTGATAAGTCTGCGTCGGCGAGCCCGGAATCCGCATGACATTCAGGTACCATTCCGCGTAGGGGTCGTTCGTGATGTAGTCCACGTTCGCAAAGTCGTGCTCGGGGTGCGACAACGGCGCCCAGCCCGGCACAGAGTACAAGCCCCAGTGGATAAAGATTCCCAACTTCGCCCCCGCATACCACTGCGGCAATGGGTGACTTTCCAGCGACGCAAGCGTCGGCTCGTAGTTCGTGTGCTCTTGCGCCGTACACACTCTGATTGCTGGCATCAGCAAGAGTAGCGAGATGATAAAGAGCCCAATTCGACGGATCATAGCCAATTCTCCCTCATCGCTCCGCCATGGGGCGGCGCATGCCTCATGGCATAATAACTATCCGTGACACCTCTGCCAATTTAGCGCCGTAGGTCAAAGTTAATCGAACATGAGCCGATTTGTAGATCTATTGTGCCACCGGTTGGTTTTACGGCGAATATGTTACTCGCGATTTTGCAGTCTGTAATAAAAAGAAAATATTAAACAAGGTGACAGTAGAACTACGGCGCGTCTGGCGATTTCTCAACCTTCTGGCAGCCAACGGGGACGAGTTCAATGGGACCGACGGCAGGGCCTGCCATCGCACATCGCGCCGGTAATGCCATTACCTTCGGTGAGGGTGTAGATGCGGTCCACTGCCGGCAACTTCAGGACCTCCGTCCTGCCGGAAGGCCAGTGGATCTCGGCCGTGCCGGCATCGTTGGCGTTGCCCAGTCCGAAGTGGATACGAAAATCGTTTGAAGAAAGATAGCTACCGCCGCTCAGAACATCTCCCCGCTGGCGCATCCCGTTTGCGGTCAGGTAGACGGTTGCTCCAACTGCATCGCGGGGGCTTTTGGGTCCACCAATCAGTTTCAGCTCGACCCAGTGATGATGATCGGGATTCACGTTGCGCAGGAGGATGGGCAAGCCGTCCATGCTGTTGATGACGACGTCTATCTTTCCATCGTTAAATATGTCGCCGAAGGCGGCGCCGCGGCCTACGGTAACCACCGCAAGCCCGGTTGACTCGACTGCGGGCACGAGTTCGAACTTGCCGTTGCCAAGGTTGCGATAGAGCAGCGGACGCTGGGCGTAGCTTTGTCCCCACTCCGGGTGCTGATCCACCTGCGGGTAGACGTGGCCGTTGACGACAAACAGATCTTTCCAGCCGTCATTGTCGTAATCGAGGAATCCATCGCCAAATTTCACAAAGGGGATAGAAGACTCGGCGATTCCAGCCTGGTAACTGTCATCGGTAAAGGAGCCTCTGCCATCGTTCCGGAAGAGTATCGAGTAATCATCTGAGAAGGTCGTACTCACCACCGAGAGATGACCGTTGTTCTCATAGTCTCCGACGGCGAGTCCCATATTGGCCGCCTCGCGTCCGTCTCCATTGAGCGCGAATCCGCTCTCGTAACTGTCATCCTTGAAAGTGCCGTTTCCCTTGTTAATGTACAAGTAGTTCGGCGTTGAGTCGTTGGCCACCAGGAGATCCGGCTTGCCGTCGTTGTTGACATCTGCAAACAGCGCATCGAGCCCGTAATAACCATTAGGACCGTCCACGCCCAGCTTCTTGCTGACGTCAGTAAACGTACCGTCGCCGTTGTTGTGGAAGAG
>JASIJX010000621.1 GCA_030049955.1 Acidobacteriaceae bacterium | reverse complement strand
CTGGCACGCTTCGCCCGCACCAGGCCGGTTCCGGAGGGTTGCTGAGAAAGGCCGGGCGGCGCGCTCCCGGCGTGCGGCTTCCGTTCCGGGTTGGGGGCATCGCGCGCGGAGCTACTGAATGTCTTTGTGGGCGATCACGTAATCCTTGATCCGGTCATACACCTGGCTGGTCACCACGCCTTTGTCGAGCAAATCCTGCTTGGTGCGATACGGCCGGAAGCGCACAATCCGCGCCGCCCAGGTTTCGGTCATGCCGGGAACCTGCATCAGCTCGGACGCGGTCGCGTGATTGATGTCGACGCGCGCCTCCGGAGGCGCCGCTGGCCGCGGTTTTGCACCGGCCGGCGGGCCCTGGCCCGCAGTCTGCGCCACTCCTGCCATGCCGGCACAAGCCATGACGGCCGCAATCAGCGCAACTCTCCATCCCTCGCGCACCATTTCCTTCTCCCGGAGCCAACGCCGCCGGCACGCGCCGGCTGCTCGCCTGCGCCGCCCCTCAACCGCTGCTCTTCATCTTTCTGTCCATGTGCTCGAGCACCATCGGCCATGCCAGCTCATGGCGCTTCTTCGATTCCTCATCCGGAAACCCCGCGTGGGTCAGCCGCAGGAGCGTCCCTTCGCCCTGCGCTGCCAGCTCCACCGTCACCACGGTCTCGGCGCCCAGAGTCGCCGCTGTCATCCAGGTCAGCTCCACGCGTTGGTTCGGCTCGAGCCGGAGAAATCGCCCATAATGCGGGTGACGCTCGCCCTCGAACTCGGTCTCAAAGAAAAACGCGGCCCCGGTCTCGGCCTTCATCCACACCGTACCGGGCACGGCAAACCAGCGGTTGAACTGCTCCGTCCAGGCGCGAAACAGCACCGCCGGCGCAGCTTCCATCGCGCGCTCGCAGTGGAGCGAAAACGGGCGCTTCGAAAGATCGGGCTGGCTCATTGGCTGGCTCCTCCCGCGTGGCTGGCTGGCTTGGGTGCGGCTGGCAGCATCTTAGAACAATCACCGCCGCATAGGAACTGCCACCCCACAAATCATTTGACACTCCGGGCCGCGGTGCCTTAACTTCAATTCAGATGCAGAGCTTCCGCCATCCCCGCCATCATCACCACCATGGAGATTCCATGCCGGCGGACTGCTATGGCCTGAGCTGATTGGCCAGAGAGATCGAGAGAATCACGCAACCCGCTGGCGATTGACGCCCGCGGGTTTTTTACTGCCATAAATCTCAACCAAGGATCGAAAAAGTGGAACGGATTGATTTTGACAAGATGGACGGGCTCGTCCCCGGCATTGTGCAGGATGCGCGCACCGGCGAGGTGCTCATGCTCGGTTTCCTGAACGCAACCAGTTACGCCAAAACGCTCGAGAGCGGATTCGTCACTTTCTGGAGCCGCACCCGCCAGAAGCTTTGGATGAAGGGCGAGACCAGCGGCAACCGCCTGCGCGTCGTCTCCGCCTCCACCGACTGCGACAATGACACGCTTCTGTTTCGCGTTGAAGTGGAAGGCGACGGCCTGGTTTGCCACGAAGGCACCGTAAGCTGCTTCACCCGCCCCATTGCGACGAACGCGCAAACGGAGGTGGCTCGTGGCTGACAAGCTTCGCCTCGGCCTGCCCAAAGGCAGCCTGCAGGACGCGACCATCGCCCTGTTTCGCCGTGCCGGATGGAATATTTACGCCGACGGCCGCTCCTACTTTCCTTCGATTGATGACGCGGACATCGAGTGCATGCTCATCCGTGCGCAGGAGATGGCGCGCTACGTGGAGCATGGCGTGCTCGACGCAGGCCTTACGGGCATTGACTGGGTCATGGAAAGCGGGCTCGATGTCCCCAGCGTGACCACGCTCACCTACGCCAAGCAGAGCCGCCGCAAAGTGCGCTGGGTGCTCGCAGTACCGGAGTCCAGCGGCTTTGAAAAAGCCGAAGATCTGGAAGGCAAAATCATCGCCACGGAACTGGTGGAAACGAGCAAGCGCTACTTCGCCGCGAAGGGTGTAAACGTGAAGGTGGAGTTCAGTTGGGGCGCAACTGAAGTAAAGCCGCCCATGCTGGCCGACGCCATCGTTGAGGTAACGGAGACCGGCAGTTCGCTCAAGGCCAACCATCTGAAGATCATCGACACCGTGATGGAGAGTGAGACGCATTTGATCGCGTCGAAAGCCGCGCTGGCCAATGCCTGGAAGAAGCAGAAGATCGATCAGATCGCAACCATGTTGCGCGGCGCTATCGACGCACAGGCGCAGGTGGGCCTAATGCTCAACGTGAAGCGCGCTGATCTAGAAGCCGTGCTCGCGGTGCTGCCGGCGCTCAACTCGCCAACAGTTTCGCAACTGAGCGACTCTGAGTGGGTGGCCGTAAACACTATTCTCGAAGAGCGCGTTGCCCGCGACGTGATTCCGCGCCTGAAAGGCGCAGGCGCTACGGGTATTGTCGAGTATCCGCTGAACAAGGTTGTGCTGTAGCAGTTCTTCAATAGGTGCCCGGGCAGAGCCTCCGTCATACCCGGATATGCCTGAAGAAAACGATGGGGATTGAGCCTCTAAGGGAACCGAAGTCAGGATCGACGCATGAAACTTGTCCGCACCAAAGGCCGCGGCGCACAGGAAACAGCGGCGCTACTCAACCAGCTCGAGGAGCGCGGAGGCGCGGCGCTCGATGCCGTGCGTCCCGCGGTGCGCCGCATCGTTGCCGATGTGCGCCGCGGCGGCGATCGCGCATTGCTTCGCTATGCCGCGCAGTTCGATGGTCTCGCCGGACCCGATGCCATGCGCATTACGCCCGGGGAGATGAATGCTGCATGGCAGACGCTGACACCCGACCTGCGCGATGCTCTCTCGACTGCCACCTCGCAGATTCGAGGCTTCGCAAAGCGCCAGCTCCCGAAATCGTGGAACGCGTCGCCCTTTAATGGCCTCACTACTGGCCAATTGGTACGGCCGCTCGATGCGGTTGGCTGCTATGTTCCCAGCGGACGTCATCCGCTGCCCTCAACGTTGCTGATGACCGCGATTCCCGCGCAAGTGGCTGGCGTTCCGCGCATCGTCGTGGTTTCGCCCAAGCCCGCACTCGAAACTCTAGCCGCCGCTCACCTGCTCGGCATCACGGAGTTCTACCGGCTCGGCGGGGCGCACGCCGTGGCCGCGCTCGCCTATGGCACGGACACGATACCGCGCGTTCAGAAGATCGTTGGTCCGGGTAATCTTTATGTCACCGCGGCCAAGCGCCTCGTCGCATTCGATTGCGCCATTGACATGCTCGCCGGACCCACGGAGATCGTCATGACCAGCGATCGCGGCAACGCGGGCGAAATCGCGGCCGATCTGGTTGCGCAGGCCGAACACGATCCTGAAGCCCTCGCTATCTTTATCACGACGCGCGAGGAGTTGGGCCGCGACGTGTTGGCCCAAGCGAAGCAGCGCAGCCGCAATAATCCCGTGGCGCGCGAGTCGCTTCGCCGCCATGGCTTCATCATCGTCGCAGCCACAGCCGATGAAGCCCGCGCTATTACCAACCGCCTTGCGCCCGAGCACCTCACTGTCGATTCCGTGCGCGATCTCGAATGGGTGACAAGCGCGGGCTCGGTCTTTGTCGGCCGCTGGTCGGCGCAGCCCATGGGCGATTATATCTCCGGGCCAAATCACACGTTGCCCACCGGCGGCATGGCGCGCGTTCGCGGGGGATTGAGCGTAAACGACTTCGTCAAGCTCATCACCGTGCAGGAATACGCGCAGCCTGCACTGCGCACGCTTGGGCCAAAGGCCGCGCTGCTGGCCGAAGCCGAAGGCCTCGCCGGCCACGCAGAGGCTATTTACACGCGCCTGAATTCGAGGAGGTCCCGTGGCTGAATCAACCATCACCGCAGCACCGGCGCCGCGCGCACGCGTGCAGTCCATGAAGGAGTACCATCCCCCGCTCGGCAGCCGCGATGCGCTGCGCCTTGACTTTAACGAAAACACGCTCGCCTGCTCTCCGCGCGTGCGCGAAGTCCTGGGCCGGATTTCGGCCGGCTCGCTCACGCGTTACCCCGAGCGCGAGCCCATTGAAGCAGTCGTCGCTGCGCACCTCGGCCTCAACCCAACACAGGTTGCTTTGACCAATGGCGTCGACGAGGCCATTCACGTTCTCTTTGAAACCTTCCTCGAGGCGGACGACGAGCTGCTGCTACCTGTGCCCACGTATACCATGTACGAGGTCTACGCATCGTCGACAGACGCACACGCCGTCACCGTACTTGCCGGCAATGATCTCGCCTTTCCTTTCGAACGCCTGCTGGCATCGATTACGCCGAAGACAAAGATCATTGCTGTTGCGAATCCGAACAGCCCGTCGGGTACAACAGCAACGCGAGAGCAGCTCATCGAGCTTGCACGCCGCGCTCCGCAAGCCGTTCTGCTCGTTGATGAGGCGTACTTTCACTTCCACGGCAAGACCGTAATGGACTTGATTGGTACGATTCCCAATCTTGTCGTCGCAAGGACGTTTTCAAAGGCTTATGGGCTCGCGGGCCTGCGCCTTGGCCTGCTCGCCGGCCCCGCAGAGCTTATGCGCTGGGTGCGCCGCGTGCTCTCGCCGTACAGCGTGAATTCGCTGGCGCTTGCCTGCCTTCCGCCCGCTCTCGAAGATCAGGCGTATATCGATTGGTATGTGAGTGAAGTGCTCGCCGCACGCACGGAGTTTGAAGCCGCGCTCGATGCACTCAGGGTGCGCCGCTGGCCGAGCCGCGCGAACTTCGTGCTGGTAGATATTGGCCCGCAGCACGCTGAATTTGTCCGCCGCATGAAGACGGTCGGCGTCCTTGTCCGCGACCGCTCAAGCGATCCCGGCTGCGACGGCCGCGTGCGCATCACCATCGGCATACGTGAGCAGATGCGCAACGCAATCGCAGCGCTTAACGAGACCATGACCGCTCTGCGGAAGGAAAGCGATCTAGAATGATGACGAAGCGCAAACAAACTCCACCACGCACGTCAGGCCGCTCTGCAGCCTTCGAACGCAACACAACCGAGACGCAAATTGGGATCCGGCTCACCATTGAAGGGCAGGGTCGATACAAAGTCTCGACCGGCATTCGCTTCTTCGACCACATGCTGGAGCTGTTCACGCGCCACGGCGCTTTCGACCTTGAGCTCAGGTGCAACGGTGATTTAGATGTCGACCAGCACCATACCGTCGAAGACGTCGGCATTGCGCTTGGCGAAGCATTCAACCGCGCACTGGGCGACAAGCGCGGGATTCTTCGCGCCGGCTATTTTGTCATGCCCATGGACGAGACGCTGGCTATCGCGGCGGTCGACTTGAGCGGCCGCGCCGCTTTCGCCGTCGAGACAAAGGTGCGCACGCGCCTGGTGGGCGATTTGCAGACAGAGCTGGTCACGGACTTCTTTGAAGGCTTCGCCCGCGGGGCGCGCGCCAATGTGCACGTGAAGACAATGTACGGCCGATCAAACCACCACAAGATCGAGGCGATTTTCAAGGCTTTTGCGCGTGCGTTGCGTGTGGCCTGCTCGCGCGACAAGCAACTGGGCGAAATGCTGCCCTCGACCAAAGGATTGCTCTGATGCGCGTCACGGTGATCGACTACAAGGCGGGCAACCTGACCTCGGTGCTCAAAACGCTGAGCCACCTGGGCGCAGAAACCGTCGTCACGGACGGCGATCTCGCGCTGGTTGAATCAGCGGAACGCATCGTGTTGCCGGGCGTGGGTCACTTCGCGACCACCTCGCGTCTGGACACTACCGGCCTGAGCGGAGCGATCCGCACCGCGATTGCGCGCGGGATTCCCTTTCTCGGCATCTGCGTCGGCATGCAGTGGCTTTATTCCGGATCGACTGAAGCGCCTGCTCAGCCCGGCCTCGGCTGCTTCGTTGAACAGTGCACGCGCTTTCCGGAAGGCAAGGAAAAAGTGCCGCACGTTGGCTGGAACTCGCTCGAAATTCGTCCAAATTCACGCCTTCACGCCGGTATCAATCCGGGAGAATTTGTCTACTTCACACACGCCTACAAAGGCCCTGTGACTGCCGACACCGTAGCCGTTACGCATTACATCGAGCCTTTCGCTGCCGCCGTCGAACGCGGCAATGTGATGGGCGTGCAGTTTCATCCGGAGAAATCCGGCGAAACCGGACTCAAGGTGCTGCGGAATTTTCTCAACTGGCGCACGGAGGAAGCTTCATGCTGACGAAGCGCATCATTGCTTGCCTCGACGTGCACGCCGGCCGCGTAGTCAAAGGCGTGCAGTTTGTCGATCTTGTTGATGCCGGTGATCCGGCCACGCAGGCTGCTCGGCACGCGCGCGAAGGCGCTGACGAAATCGTACTGCTCGATATTACCGCTACGCACGAAGGTCGCCAGACTTTACTCGATACTGTGCGCCGCACGGCGCATGAGCTCTTCGTCCCGTTCTGCGTGGGCGGCGGCATCCGAAGTGCGCGCGATGCCGAGCAGGTTTTTGAGGCGGGGGCTGACAAGGTTAGCATTAATTCTGCCGCGCTTGCCGATCCCACTCTCATCAGCGCCATTGGTTCGAGCTTCGGTGCGCAGGCCGTGGTCGTCGCCATCGATGCGCGCCGCGATCCTAACGCCGCCGATCCCGTGCGCGATGCGCAAGTCTTCGTCAGCGGGGGACGCAGACCGGCCGGTCGCCGTGTCGTCGAATGGGCGCGCGAAGCTGAGCAACGCGGCGCCGGAGAAATTCTTCTTACGTCTATGGATTCCGATGGCACCCGTGCCGGTTTTGATTGTGAGCTGACTGCAGCAGTGAGCGAGGCCGTAAGCATTCCTGTCATTGCGTCAGGCGGCGCAGGCACCGTCGCGCACTTTGCTGACGTCTTTGCGCGCGGCAAGGCCGATGCCGCGCTCGCGGCCAGCATCTTTCATTTTGGTGTTTCTAGCGCGCGCTCGCTCAAAGAAGAGCTCGCGCAATCCAGCGTTCCCGTGAGGCTTCCATGCTAATTCCTTCCATTGACCTGATGGGCGGCCGCATCGTCCAGCTTGTGCAGGGCGAGAAACTCCGCCTCGCCTTTGACGATTTCGAGTACTGGATCGAGAAATTCTCGCGCTACCCGATGGTGCAACTCATCGACCTGGACGCCGCCATGCGCCAGGGCGATAACGCTGTGCTCGTCGAACAGATTTCGAAGCGGCTGCCAGTGCAGGTGGGCGGCGGGATCCACACCAAGGGTCGCGCCCGACATGTGCTGGACTGTGGCGCGCTCCGCATTATTGTCGGATCGGCGCTATTCACCGCTGATGGTTTCGTGAATACGGAATTTGCAGCGTCGCTGGCCGACGAAGTTGGCCTCGATCAGATTGTGGCCGGCGTCGACACCAAGAACGGCCGTATTGCCGTGAAGGGTTGGAAGGCCCAGGTTGAGCTGACACCGGACGATGCTATTCCGCAGCTTGAGAAGTTCGTCGCGGCATTCCTCTATACGCATGTCGACGGCGAAGGGCTCATGCAGGGCTTTCCGATGGATGTTGCCGCGCGGCTGCGCAAGCTCACCTATCGCCAGCTCGTCGTCGCCGGCGGCATTCGCAGCCAGCAGGAGATCGACGAGCTCGATGCGATGCGCGTGGATGCTGTCGCCGGTATGGCTGTATACACGAACCTGCTCGCTGTATAGGCGGGCTCATTCTCAAATTGTGGTCTTGCTGACAATCGCCTGCTGTAACATACAGGAAAAATCATAAGCCATGCTGCGCGTCGCCTACCCAGAGACCATTTCAGAGGAATTGCTGCGCGACTTCCCTGCAGGAGTCGAGCTGATACCCGTTTCTAACCGCATGGATCATGACGTGGAGGCGGAAGTCTGGATCCCCGATCCATATGCTACGCGCGCGCTGAAGACGTGGCCTCACCTGCGCGGAGTACGGCTGGTGTTGTCGATGATGGCCGGCACTGAGTGGATTCCGGCCACTGTCGGCCCACGCGTCACCATCTGTAATGCACAAGGCGCACACAACGTCTCCACGGCCGAGTGGACGGTTGCGGCGATCTTTGCGGTGCTCAAACAGTTCCCTCTCTTTCTCGACATCCAGCGTTCGGGCGAGTGGCGCCGGCGCAATGAGGCCAACGCGGCTTACGCGGCCATCTCCGGCGACACGCATCCGCACCATCCGCCAGTGATGCTCGAGGAATTGACCGGCAAGACGGTGCTGCTTGTCGGCTACGGCGCCATTGGCAAAGAAATCGAGCGGATGCTTGCTCCATTTCGCGTGGAGATGCTGCGTGTGGCTCGCACCCCGCGCGCGGGCTCGCAGGAAGACCCGGAGGTTCACGCCGTCAGCGAGCTCAATGCTCTCATTCCCAGCGCTGAAATTGTCGTACTCATTGTTCCCTATACGCCCGAGACACACCAACTCATCAGCTACGAACAACTGGCGCTGATGCAGCAGGGAACGTTGCTGGTGAATGCGGCGCGCGGCGCAGTGGTGCACACGGAGGCGCTGGTCGACGCGCTGCAGTCGCGCCGCATCCGTGCGGCGCTCGACGTAACCGATCCCGAGCCGCTGCCCGAAGGACATCCGCTGTGGAGTTGCCCGAATCTGCTGATCACGCCGCACGTTGCGGCATCTAGCCCGCAATTTGCGCGCCGGGCGTTGCAAATTGCCGCGGCCGAACTGCGCCGCTATATGAACGGCGAGCCGCTGCGCAACGTAGTTCAGGCGACCATCTGAGGCACTTCCGCGCGACGCCAGTCTCGCAGGCCAAGTACCGCAAGCAGCACCAGGCCCGCATAAAGCAGCGCTGTTGCGCGCAGGTCCTTGTACAGATATTCGCCAATGTATATTACATCAATGGCGATCCACAGCCACCAATTTGCAATATGTTTGCGCGCCTGCCACCAACTTGCGACCAGACTGTAGCTGGTGAGCGCAGCGTCGAGATGCGGCAAAGCAGCTCCCACTCGCACCATCAACGCCCCAAGCAATAGAGCACCGACAGCGCCGGCCGCCAAGCCGACGATCCATCCTCGAGCACCGAGCACAACCACGCGCACTTCGCCCTCCGCGCGCACGCCGCGCCACCAATGCCACCAGCCGTAGAGCGTGAAAACGACAAAGAAGATTTGCAACAGAGCATCGGAATAGAGTTGCGCGCGGTAAAAGACGATGAGGTAAAGAACATCGGCGAGCAACGTGATCGGCCAGCAGATGAGAAGGCGCCGAGTGGTGAGCCAAATGCCCAGCACGGTTGCGATCATGCCAGCAAGCTCCAGCCCGTGTTCGCTAAGGTAAGTCACGATCGCCGGCATCATGCGCGTGCTGCTCCCTGCTTTTTGAGTGGGCGACGATCTGCCCAGCGACGCAATGCATCGAGAAGCTTGCGACCGGACTTGCTGTGGAACCATTGCGCGTGCGCTACCAACCACCCTTCGTACGCCATGCGTGCGCTTTCTTCGGAGTGCAGTACGCCGAGAAAATAATCAACCTCGGAGAGTGCGAACTCCGCATGGCAAAGCGTGAGCATCGGCGCGAGTGCCGCGGCTTCGGCGCCGCGCAACGGTCGCACCTGTTCGTATCCCGCCAAAAACGCTTCGAGATGGTTGAAGTGAACTGGCACGCTGTCCGGCCGTGAGGGATTTTCGACCAGCGCCAGCCATTCGACGATGTTGCGCTCGATGGCGTGCGCCAGATCGTGCACAGCGTTGGTCCGGTCTGCCAATCCAAAGTCGATCACGGCCGCGGCGCGGGCGTTGTCTGTTGAATCACTCCATAGCAAGTTCGAGGCGTGCAGATCGTTGTGCGTCCACAGAGAGTGGATCTCGGGCAGCAGCGGACGAAGCTCGGCATGAAACGGAGAAAGCAACTCAAGCGCTCGCTGCGCAGACTCACGCACGATCGCATTCTCGGCCAGCGCTGGTCGAGCGGCAATATAGCGTCGCATCGCTGCGTTCGCATCCGGCTCGGCAAAGACAGTAAAGCTGGCAACCAGCGGCCGCGCTTTGCGGCGCGGAGCGTCGAAGTCCTCTGCTGCGTAATGCAGCTTTGCCAGCGCCTGGCCGGCAGCGTGCGCGTGAGCTGCGCTGCGGAACGGCGTCCACGATTGCGCTTCGCCGTAGAGATCGATCCCATGGGCCAGTTCGTGCACTTCATAGGTCCAATCGCCGCGCTCGATTGCGCTCACGCCTGCAATATTCTGGAGCACACGCGGCACGGATGCGCCGTTCGCTGCCAGGTGCTTCATATAGCGGTGCTCTTCGCGCAGTCCTTCCCCATCGCGGACAACGCGCGCGTGGCGCTTCACAAATACCCGGCCGCTCTCTGTTCGCACCACGCCCGCCGCCGAGAATGGCCGCGGGCTGGCGAATAGAATCTCACGTGGCGCGCCGGCAGTGGAAAACTCCGCCAGCAGCGGACGCAGCTCCTCGATCGTGAGCGGCGTCCAGTCAGGCTCAACCAGTTTACCGTCCAACCCGTGCGCTTTCACGATTTCGCCCACTGCGACCTTATCACCGGACAATGTTTTTGGCTTGTTCACCCCCATTAAAAGGTATACCGCGCCGAGGCTCGCACCAGCGCCGGCGCGCCAAGCCAGATGAACGTGTCCCCGTAGCTTGCGCCCGTATCGGACCAGTACTTTTTGTCGGTGATGTTATCGGCATAGATGCGGAAACTCATCCGTCCCTGCTCGCCGCCGGGAGTGTAGCGCAGACCCATGCTGAAGAGGTTGTATCCGCCGACACTGACGGCGTCATCCCGCGTGGCTTCCTTACGGCTGGTGTAGCTCCAGCCGGGCATCAGCGCGACTCCGCGCAGGTGCGGAGCGGTGACATCGGCAAAGAGCATGGTGCGGAAGCGCGGCACGTTGATCACCTGCTTATCATCGAAGGAGGACGTGCCGGTGTTCTCGGAGATCGCGCTGATGGCCGCAGCCGAGCCCGTGAGTCGCAGCCAGTTCGCTGCCGTTCCCTGTGCGTTTAGTTCCAGGCCATCGTGTGTCTCGCGTCCCTCAGACTCGAAGCACAGATCGCCTGGATTTCCGGCGGGGCAAAACGCGTCCGGTCCGTTGAGCACTTTGGGATAGAAAAACGGCGCGCGCATGCGAAACACATCTGCCGCTAACAGGATTCTCTGTGCAGGCTCGTATTTCACGCCTGTTTCAACCTGGTGAGTATTGTAGGGGTTCAGAAACTGGCTGGCATTGTCTACCCACCACGGTCCTTGGGGCCCGAGCGAGAGCTGCACGCCGTAGTTGCCGTAGAGGGTGACGTTGCGCACGGGGCTGAAGGTGATCGCGTACTGCGGCAGCCACACGGGCTTATCGGTCGGCTGCATTGGCGCTGTTGGGTCCGTTGCCTGCGCAGAATAATTGTGATCGCGCAGCGCGTCGTAGCGACCGCCGGCGATCAACTGCACGCGGCCGGGAAGTTGCAAGCGATCCTGGAGAACGAACGACGATTGATGGCTGTCTTCCCATAGCCGTCGCGGTCCGGCCTGCTCGACCGGACTCTCAATCGGCTCGGGAGCGAGCGGTTGATAGATGTTCTCAGAGCCGATGTACGTGTAGACCGCGCCATCTTGCACGATGCCGTCAGGCGAAACAGGATCGGCAATTGAGTAATAGCCGGGTAGCCGCACACTGCGCAGAAACAGCTCGCCGCCTGCTGTAATTACATGCGTAACGGGGCCGGTCTTCACTTGCCCAGTTGCCATCGCTTCTGTTTCGCCATCCATGCGCAGCTCGCCGGGATCGCGGTAATCATAGATGCCGTAGGTGCCATCGGGGCAGAAGAAATATGCCGGTGCATCGGGCGCGTTGGGGCAATTTACAGCGTAGCTATTTGGATCGAGCGATGCGCCATAGGCGTAGATCACGTTGTCCTGAATCAGCGAATGGCTCAGGCTGGCGGCGGCGAAAGCCGTCCACTTGGGTGAGAGCGTCAGGTTAAGACGTGTGCCCGTATTGAAGGTGTCGTAAGTGTCAGGCGGCGCCCACGACTGCTCGCCAAGCATCGTCGAGCGGTAGATGCGGTTGATATCGGGCAGCGTTGTGCCACCGAGCAACTGGTATCCGCTGCCGTCGCGCTCGGTTTTGTGCTGGTACTCGAAATTTCCTTCAAGCTCTGCGCGGTCATTGATCTTCCAGTTGGCCGCGCCTGCGCCCATGGCGCGCCAACCGGCAGTGCCATCCATGTACGTCTCGATCCGCTCGCCGGCAAGGTTAAGCCGCGCGCCAACCTGCTTGCGGGCGCCGAAGAAGCGGCCAAAATCGCCCGCGCCGAAGGCTGTGCCGTACTGATCGGTGCCGAGATCGACGGCGCGCACATCCGCAGGCGCTTTGGTGACGTAATCGATCAGGCCTGCGCCGGAAGCCACGCCGCTTTCCACGCCAGCGAGACCGTTGAGGAACTCGACCTGCTCCTTGTTTTCAAGCGGCACATCCTGTTCGCCGGCGATGGTCATGCCGTTGATCTCGAGGCCCGTGGCCAGATCAACGGGAAAGCCGCGAATCTGATAGTCGCCGTAATAGCCGACGGGAACGTAATCGTCTTCCACCGAGGCGTCGTTCGTCACCACGTCAGAAAGCAGCCGCGCCTGCTGGTCATTGAGCAGGTCGCGCGTCACTACGGTCGCCGAGATCGGCAGATTCTTCAGCGGCTCGGCGCCGAGCGCACCAATGGTCACCTGCTCGGGCAGATAGTCGCCGTTCGCCTCGCCATGTACTACGACGGTGGTCGTGACCGGCGAAACGCTTTGCGCAGCGGGCGGATTTGTTTTCGTGGTATTCGCTGTCTGCGACTGGTTTTGCGCGAACACAGATGCGCCTGCGGTGAGAATCGAGACTGCCAGCAGCCGCACCGCAAACTGGCGCGCTGCAAATAGGGTGAATCGGAAAACGCGACCTGCGCACATAGACACCTTCGCTCCGTTCTGAAACAAAGGTGCATACGCCTGCTTGAGGAAATTGGCCGCTCGGATTCGAAAGCTTCCCACGCCGGCATTATCCGGATCGGGTTCGAGGGTATCTTCTCAGCCCCGCCAACGCCCAATGCGCGCGGAGCACCCCTGTTTCAACTCTATGATTGGAACACTTTTGAGCGCGCATTGCAAATCGGCACTACGGATCCGTCAGCACTCCGGCGGCGATATCTGCGCGGAGGGACTCGGAGGTGAGCGCGTCCGCTTTGCGCAGCGCCGGGAACAGGCGCGACCAGATGCCGGCCACGGCCAGCGCGCCGATGCCGCCGATCACTGTAGCGCGCACCGCGCCCCACCACTGGGCCGTGAGACCGCTCTCGAATTCGCCAAGCTCATTCGAGGCCCCGATGAACAGCGAGTTGACCGCGCTCACCCGGCCGCGCATCGCCGGGGGCGTGGCCAGTTGCAGCACAGAGCCGCGGATAATAACGCTGACCATATCGGCTGCGCCAAGCACGACAAGCGAGCCGAGCGACAGCCACAGGTTGCGCGATAGGCCGAAGATAATCGTCATCGTCCCGAAGATGGAGACGCAGAAGAACAGGATGCGGCCGGCTCGGCGGCGCAGCGGAAAACGCGCCAACGCGAGCGACATAATGACGGCGCCTACGGCTGGTGCGGCGCGAAGCATACCAAGTCCGCGCGGGCCCTGGTGCAGAATGTCATGCGCGAAGATGGGCATAAGCGCGGTGGCACCGCCGAGCAGGACGACGAAGAGATCGAGCGAGAAGGATCCGAGCAGGATGGGCGCGCGACGCACGTATTGGAAGCCGGCGAGCAGCACCTTGATGGAAATATCGCGGTGCTCCATGCGACCGGGGCGCACATGCAGCGTGCCGACAAGGATTAGAAACCAGACCAGTGCGATGAAAGTGAAGACATACACGATGCCCGCGCCTTCCAACCTTGTGCCCGGGAAAAAATGCGCCAGCGGGAATGTAAACAGCAGACCGCCGAGTGCGGGTCCGGTAATGTTAGCGATCTGGAAGATGGCGCCGCCCCAGGTAACCGCGTTGACGAAGTGCTCTTCCGGAACGAGGTGCGGAACGAGCGCGGAGCTGGCAGGACCGGAGAATGCGCGGCCGGTTCCGACGGCGAACAGTACTGCGTAGATGGCGAGAACATTCTGTGTGCCGCTGCAGGCCAGCAGAGCGAGTGTGGCGCTGGCAAAAAGCTGCAGCGTGTAGCAGACGAGGATCACGCGGCGGCGGTCGAAGCGATCAGCAGCGTGGCCAGCGGGCAAAAGAAAAATCAGGCCGGGCAGAAACAGGGCGAGGCCAGTGTAGCCAAGGTCGATGGCGCGGTGAGTGATGGAATACACCTGCCAGGCGACGGCGATGGCCTGCGCTTCGGCCCCCAGAATTGCGGCTACGCGCGCCAGCTGATACCGCCGAAAGTCGCGGGAAGCAAATGCTTCCATGCCGCGTCGCGGCGACGGCTTGGAATCCGATTCCACGCTACACGCCTACCGGGAACGGCTTGGGCGCGGCTTCTTCCGGCGCGACTCCACCGCTGCGCCAGCGGTCTAAACGGCCTTGCAGCAGGCTCATCAGGCCGGTGTACCAGTAGCCAAGGACGAAGAGAATCAGGAATGGCGCGGTGAAGTAATTTTTGTTCGAAAAGGTGTACCAGATGGCGGCAGCAAAATAGCAGCCTAAAAGCAGTTCAATCCACGGAGCGAGCTTGAGGCGCTTGCGATACTTGGCGGCCTGGGACTTCTGGCCCTTCTGTGCCACGCGGTACTTGGGCGTGCGGACAAAGGCGCTCTTGATCCCTAGCAGCGCTTCCATCACCGCTTTGGTGTTAGTAACGGTTAGGCCGATGCCGACGGCCATCAGGAACGGCAGATAGTAGAAGGTGCGCTTCCACGTCTTGGGGTGAATCTCGCGCTGGCTCATGACGTAGAAGACGGCGATTGAAAATGTCGATGCCGCGAATAGAGGAACGTCGATGAGCAGCATCTGAAACCAGCCCTGGTAGAAGCGGCAGATCATGGCTGGGATGAGAAGTGCCGACATGATGACCATGAGCGGATAGCTCATGTTGGCAGTGAGGTGGTAGACCGACTCGATCTTATTGCGGCGCGAGGTGTTGGAGCGGAAGACCATGGGCAGCACCTTGATGCTGGTCTGAATCAGTCCTTTGGCCCAGCGCGCCTGCTGGGTCTTGAACGCCGTCATTTCGATGGGCAACTCGGACGGGCACTCGACTTCCGGCAGATATTTAAATCGCCAACCGGCCATCTGCGAGCGGTAGCTGAGGTCGGTGTCTTCGGTGAGGGTGTCGTGCTGCCAGCCCCCGCCGTCGTAGATGGCTTGGCGGCGCCACATGCCGGCGGTGCCGTTGAAGTTGAAGAACTCGCCGGAGCGAAAACGTGCGCCGTGCTCGAGGACGAAGTGGCCGTCGAGGAGGATAGCCTCGATCTGTGTAAGCATGCTGTAGTCGCGGTTGAGGTGCGTCCAGCGCGTTTGCACCATGCCGATTTCGGGCTCGGCAAAGTGGTGAATGACCCTCATGAGCCAGTCGCTAGGGGGAACAAAATCGGCGTCAAAGATGGCGATGAATTCGCCTTTGGCGACCTTGAGGCCAGCGTCGAGGGCTCCAGCCTTGAAGCCTTCGCGATTGGTGCGGTGGATATAGGCGATGTTGTGGCCGAGCGCGGCGTAACGCTCAACCACGTTTGAAGCGACCTCCTGGGTTTCGTCCGTCGAGTCGTCGAGGACCTGGATTTCGAGCTTTTGGCGCGGATAATCCATGGCGCAGACAGCTTCGATGAGGCGATCGATGACGAATTGCTCGTTAAAGATGGGTAGCTGGACGGTGACGAAGGGCAGTTCGTCAAAGCGACGAGGGGGAATGGGATT
>JASIJX010000620.1 GCA_030049955.1 Acidobacteriaceae bacterium | reverse complement strand
ATCACTTACACGGGTCTCAACGCCGTAGGAGCAGGAACATCGTCCTACGCTCGCATTCTCGATACGTACTACGGCCTTGTAACCGATACGGAGGCCGCCGATACCTATAGCAACACCTCCAGCGGTCTGACCCAGAACGCGCCGCTCACCCCGGTTACCGGACATGCAAGCACCCCTTACTACTTCATCTATGGCTCCGACGCATGGCACGTCTCACCTTCACTGATCTTGAATCTCGGTTTAAGCTACGCCATCGAAATGCCGCCCACCGATCGCAACGGCAATGAGTCCCTGCTCACCGACGCATCCGGTAATCCGCTCAATACTGTGCAGTTTTTGCAACAGCGCAAAGCAGCCGCTCTTGCCGGAGAGATCTACAATCCGGACATCGGCTGGGCCGAGATCCACAACGTCAATGGGAATCGCAAGTATCCCTACAATCCGTTCTATGGCGGGGTTAGCCCACGTGTATCGGTCGCCTGGACGCCCAAGTTTAAGAGCGAAGGCCTAAACAAGCTCTTTGGTGACGGTGCCACTGCGATCCGTGGGGGATACAGCCGCATCTACGGCCGCGTGAACAGCGATGCTCAGATTCTTCCACTGCTGGCTGCTCCTGGCCTGATCATTGGAAATCAGTGCAAATATGCGCAATCGCCCGTAACCGGCACCGGTGCTTGCACGGCAACCGGCTTCACCGACGCGACGGCCTACAGATTTGGCAGCGCCAGCCAGGGTGAAGATGGGCTTTCGCCAGTCCTCGCCAGCGCGCCTGTGCCGAACCCGCTCCCGCAACCCTTTCTCCCCGGCGTCAATGGTCCTGCCATCGCCAGTTCTTCGGGAGTTGACGTGTCCATGCGCCCGAACGATGTGGACACTTTCAACTTCTCGGTCGAGCGGCAGATCAACCGCAAGATGCTGATCGAGGTCGGCTACATCGGGCGGATCGTCCATCACGAGTTCAACCAGTTGAACCCCAATTCTGTGCCGTACATGCTGACGCTGGGCGGTCAATCGTTCGAGGCTGCTTATGCGGCGATTGAAACTGCTCTAGGTTGCACCACTTCGGCCAGCCTCTGCGCCACAAGTGCGGTTCCCGCGAACATCACCGCCCAGCCGTTCTTTGAGACTGCACTTGGCGGTCCCAGCTCGTCCTTCTGCACCGGCAAGGCCAGTTGCACGGCTGCACTCCTGGCCAATAAGACCTACCTGTCTGACTTCCGTCAGCAGAAGGTTTTCAGCCTGTGGCAAGGGTTGGACAACAATACAAACGGCGCTAACGCTTCAGCGTCGAACCCGCAGTTCTACTTCGCGCGCAGCCTCATGGGCACCGCTACGTCGAACACCACCTACGGTGCGGGCGGCCAGGTAGTGAGCGGCATGAACCAGGACGTGCCTAACGGCTACAGCAACTACAACGGCGGGTACATTTCCTTCAAGACAAGCGCTTGGCGCGGCCTGACGCTCCAGGAGAACTTTACTTATAGCAAGGCACTCGGTCTGCAACCGGGCAACCAATCCGCCAGCGGCGCTACCGACGTGGACAACTACAATCCGAGCGAGCAATACGGCCGTCAAGGCTTCGACCAGAAGTTTATCTTCAATACATTCATCGTCTATGAGACTCCCTGGTTCCAGCAGCAGCGCGGCATTGTCGGCCGCATTGCGGGTGGATGGACATTGTCGCCGGTCGTGACGGCCGGCACGGGCCAGCCATTGACCTGCACCACCAACAACTCTGGCCAGAGCTTTGGCGGCAATGACGGAAACAACCTGACCGACACCGAAAACTGCGTGTTTGTCACCAATTACACCGGTGGCAGTCAGACGCATCGTGGCGTTCTCGGCGGCACCGACCCGAATGGAGTAGCCGTTGGCACGGCTGTTCACCCCGGCAGCACCTCGGCCGCTGTGAACATGTTCACTAACCCGGTTGCCGTTTACGACAGCGTGCGGCCTCTCATCCTCGGCCTCGATTCGCGTTCCGGGGGCGCGGGAAGGATCAGCGGTCTTCCCTATCTGAACCTCGATCTCAGCGTCAAGAAAGTACTCGCAGTCCACGAGAAGTACAGCTTGGAGCTGAGTGGTGTTTTCGAAAACGTCATGAACCATCTGGACTTCTCGAATCCGAGCCTGAGCCTGCAATCGACGAGTGCGTGGGGAGTCACGAAGACACAGGGAAACACTCCGCGTCAGATCCAAGGTGGCGTTCGGGCCAACTTCTAACTCCTCACCTACACCCAAATGAACCGCCCTCCGATCTATTCGGGGGCGGTTCGTGTTTGAGACAGGGCAACACTGTGATTGGTTTTGAATTGAAGGCTTCGGCTGGTGCGCAGTCGAGCGTGAAAAAATCGCGGATCATCCCCGCGGTGGCCGCTGGGACGGTTTTATGGATCACCGGTGCGGTGTTACTGTGGGCAGGTCGCGCGCACTGGGGCGCCGATTTGCGCGGTTTGTCGCTGTTGCTCGTGGGCGCTGTTCTTCTGCGCAGGCCGACATTGCTTGCGTGGACTTTTTTCTGCATGTTTGCCGGCATTGAGCTGGGGCTCGATTTCCCGCGCATTGCAGCTCAGTCGCAGCTTCCGAGTGACTTATTTCTCCGCTTGGTCCGCGCGGTGGTCGCGCCTCTGATTCTCACCAGCATATCCGCCGGCATCGCGGCACACGACCGCCTGCGGTCCGTCGGTCGTGTTGCGCTGAAGGCGATCGTCTACTTTGAGATTGTTACCACGGCCGGACTCGTCATTGGTTCGGTTGCCGGAGCCATCTCCGGCGCCGGATGGGGCATTGCGTTGCCAAATCAGTCGGCGCCGAATACATTGACTGCGCAGCAGGTACCGCATGGTTGGCAGCAAACGGTTTTGAGCTTTTTCCCGGAAAACATCGCGCAGGCTGTGGCCGAAAATCAAATCGTGCAGGTGGTCATTTTCGCCGTTCTGTTTGGCATTGCTCTGGCCATGTTGCCCGAAAGGAAGCGCGCACCCCTCGTCAATCTGCTGCGGTCGCTCACCGACACGATATTTCAAATGGTCCGCATCATCATGTACCTTGTGCCGCTAGCCGCGGGCTCCGCAATTGCCGTCACGGTAGGAAGAATGGGGCCGGCCGCGCTCATACCGTTGGCCAAGCTTGTCGTCACTTGCTACGCCGCACTTCTGGTTTTCTGTGTAGCAGTTCTGCTGCCGGCGATGGCCTTGTTTCGCATACCGTTCAGGAGATTTGCAGCGGCTGTAGGCGAACCGGTTGCGATTGGATTCGCCACGGGAACTTCCGAGGCCGCACTGCCTCTAGCCATGGAACGGATGGAAGAGCTAGGGGTTCCCCGCTGGATCGTCTCGTTCGTGATCCCTCTGGGCTACAGCTTCAACATGGACGGTTCCAGTGTCTATATGTCCCTGGTGGCGGTATTCGCAGCACAGGCCGCGGGCATCCATCTCACGCTCGGGCAGCAAGTGGAGACGCTTGCGGTGTTGGTTGTTGCCAGCAAGGGCATGGCCGGCGTACCACGAACGGTTTTTATCATCCTGCTGGCTATGGCGGCGACGGTCCATCTCCCTACCGCGCCCATCCTGATGGTTTTAGGAGTGGATGCCGTGATGGACATGGGAAGAACAGCCGTAAACGTGTTTGGAAATTGCCTGGCGAGCGCACTGATCGCCCGCAGCGAAGACAAGTTTGCCATTTCCCAGGCAGAGAATATCGATGAAGCAATTGCAGAAGCCCGCGTATAAAACGGGGTCCGTGCGCGCTTCCCCGCTTTCCCTCCAAAACGACTGCGGCTAACTTTGGCGCACGATCGGTTCTGGCCCTCGCCTCGATTCCTTCGGACTAAGAAATCGCAGGCGCTCTCGAGCTACGAGATCAAAAAGGTGAACAGACCCGTGATCACGAGCGCAGCGCCCCAGACCAAGTTGAAGTCGAACCAGGTCTTGCGCAGAAGGCCAAGTCCGAGCCTTCGATAGACAACCCACGCGATCATTCCCGTGACGGCTAGATAGGCTGTCGTATGGACCGCGGTGGCTAACATTCCCGCTAGGGGACTAGCGCTGGCAGCCATCCGATGATGACCTGCCATTTGGTCCGCGGCTTCGACGGTGCCGCCACCCAGCAGCGCAGGCAACACCATTAAACCCGCGCCGTGCGCGGAGGCCATGAGAAAGGACCATGTAGTTAGGTCGAGAAAACCCACCCGCATTCGGATCCACCGTGGGTGCCAATGCCCCACCAGGCAATAAATTCCCAAGCCGAGCATAAGCACGGCGACGCCGTAACGGATGGCCATGAGCGGCAGCACCATGCCGAGTAGAGTTGCTGCCAGAACTACAATGCCGATCGCCAATGCGTGACCCAGCACAATGGGAACAAGCGATTTTGCTAAAGCACTCCCTTTTTGTTCCTGCATCCCCAGCGCCACCGCGAAGAGCCAACCCATCCCGGGGTTGATTCCGTGGTAAGCGCCGAGGAGCAGCATCAGCCACACCATCGTCGAAGTCAAGCCAGCGTGCGTCATCGTCCGTCCGAGTAACAGTACGAGTCCGAGGAGGCGTCACCGCCTTCCAGCCGTACCTGGTGCGCGCGCAGTCCGTCGAACTCGACGAAGAACTTTTCATCGAAGTGCATCCCGCCCTCCGGATGCGTGTCCATCTTCACCATCCAACTCTTGACACCGTCGGGATAGAACTGCTCGTCCCAGGGAGAGTAAAGCGAGTTGGTGAAATAAACGCGCTTCCCGTCGCGGCTGATCTCGACCATCTGCGGTCCGCCGTTGAGCGGCTGCTTGGGCTTGCTCGGGTGAGCCGTCCGGCGCACGATGCCGCCAAGCCGGACCGAACTTGTCTTTTTGGGGTCGGCAGGATCAGACACGTCGTACTGGATGAACTCACCCGTTCCCCAGCACGAAACATAGAGGAAACGGTCGTCGAGTGAGAGATTGATATCTGTCACCAGCGGAGGCACTGCCTTAAAGCCCTTCAACAAAGCTGGCAGGTTTTCCGGGTCGGCCGGTTCGGCGGGGATTTCGATGATCTTTTGTACAGCCCATTTGCCGTTCTTGCCGCCATCTTGCCGATTCCACATCCAAATGGAAGATGAAAGATCCTTCAGAGAAATAACTACACCGACGAACCCGTAAGTCTTCGTTGGATTGTGAGCGGGGCGCAACTCAAGGACCATCTGTTGCTCCGCACCCAAATCGAGTTCCTGCAGGTGGCGGCGCTTGTCGAGGTCCCAGATGTGTATCTTGTGCCCATACTTGCCGCCCAGCAGCAACTCCGGATTGACGCCGCCTTTCACCATGTTTGGTGTTCCCCATTCCGAGGTCACCATAGTGTCGTGTCCCAAGTGCCACCAAAAGTCGTAAGCCAGTTGCTGCGGCCCGCGATCTTGCTCCCACCGGCCCTTCAACTCAAGCGTGTTTGCATCCATTAGAAAAATTCCGCCAGGGCCATCTCCGCTGGATGATCCAAGTGCGCTTCCATAGATGCCGTCTGGTCCGCAATGCACCGTATGCGGTGAGGTATAGCCTGTCTTCTTGGTGAACTCCTCTGGCTCGATCACTTTCACAATTTTGGGCTGTTTGGCGTTTGGCTTCGTATCCAGAATATGAATCCGCGATGACCCGATGCCCGGCACGATCAAGTAGCGACGCTCCATGTGCGCATGCGGGGCCTGAGGGCAGAGGCACGCACTGCAGGCGTTCCAGCCGAAATGGTGTAGCTCGTTATCACCGCGGGGAAAATCCACTTGCCCGACCAGCCGGCCATATTCGGAGGAAGCCGGATCAAGGTCAATGACGCCGAGGGCGTCGCGCTTTCCATTGTTCCCAACGTTGAGTAGCGCCACATAAGCGAGGCGTTCCGAGGGAGCCTGCATCGCCATGAGCGGTGACGGGTAGAAGGTTGGGTCTGGCATCAAGGGCATATCGATACCTGCCTTTCGCTCATCCGCCCAAGGGTCACCCGACCTTGTTTTTTGCGAAGAGTGACCCAGTTCCTACGGTGCTTGGGCAACTTGAATGGATTTTGCATGCGAAGAAGGCTTGGCCGACAGCAGCCGCTCGACCTGGACGGCCATCTCATCTTCGAGTTCTTGATTATCCTTGCCGGTGGCGGGACCTGCGTAGCCGGTGTGGATGGCCTTTACGAGTCCGTCTCTGCCCACGAAAAAAGTCGTCGGCCAGCAGTTGAGGTTCGCTACGTGCGGGAACTTTTCGCTCAGCTGGTCCGGAGTCCCGGCGATGAGCACACGGTATGTGATGCCGTACCTTCGCACGACCGCTCTAAGCCGCGCTGGATTCTGAAGCTCGGACGACTCCTCAAAGCTAAGTTCCACGATCTCCAGTCCGCGACTGTGATACTTGCGGTAAAGCGTCTCCAGATATGGAGCTTCATCCTGACAGTTTGGGCACCAGCTTCCGCCAATTCCCACAATCAGGACCTTCTGCGCGAAGTCCGGGTCGGAACTGCTGACAAGCTTGCCGTTCAGGTCGGGAAAGCGAAACTGCAACGGTTCTTCGGGATTAATAAGATATGTGTGATGCAAAGGATCGTCAGCGCTTTCCAAACCAACAGTTCGCACCGCAGTGGCGCGATGAGCCGAAAAGCTCTGTATAGCGGCTCCGTGCGCAGATGTTTCCACTTGCAGCGTGCCGTCTAGCTGGGGCCGCAGCACCACGAAATTGGGCCCAGCTGCTGTGAAATGGCTGACTGTAAATGCGCCGTCATGCCACTCCCCGTATAAGTTTCCGGTATCGCCATCGATTCGTTCGATCACTGCGTTGACTGTTGGACCGCTTTGCCGGACGCGAAGCTTCCAAGTGTGTTCTCCTTTGGCTCCGTTATCGACGGCAACCTCCCACAAACCGCCAATTCGAGGTGGATTCGCATCCGGCGCCGGCAGTTTCCCGTGCAGCTCGGCTTTAAGAGGCACGCTGTGTCCGCGGCCGCTGAAGGTTCCGGTGAGCGTCCCATCTTCGAGCGTGGCGTCGAGTATATTTGCGTAGTAGTCGAAGTGAAGAGTCAAGTGCCCGCTCGCATAGCTGACGCTTGAAGCCGCAAACCTCTCCCTTCCGTTCACTAGCGCGGCCCACGGATGGTCTTCGCTTCCTCCGATTTCGAGACGGAACGGAACTTCGTGCGAATTCACCTGCACGGTGCCGACCCAGATGCCGGCCGGCACGATTGTCCCAGCGCCGCTGCTCAAATCCTGGGCGATAACAATGGAGGCGCGTTGGACCAGAAGCGCTGCCGCTAGGACAATAGGAGAGACAACTCTTGCGCGCGAAATGAACATGTGAGGAAACCTCTTTCAGCGAATAAGTCTTCGAAGGGGAGCTGAAATCGCCACGACTGCCGGAAACATCCTGGCGGAAGCAAGAAGAAGGACGCTGCGTCAACAACAGGAACTTGCCGGCAGACTGGAGGGTGCCGGACGATGTGCGATCCTGTGGAGCAAAACCATGGTGGGAGATTAGCACTATCGCGAGCGCGTCGCAACGGGCAATTAAAGACCCTCTTGTTTCAATGCGATAGCACGCAGTTAAGTTTCCGCTGTATCGGAGGCAAATTCCTGGAGCAGGTCGGTCCGTGATTTTATCTTCCAGTAGCGGTTGTAATTCTCGAGCGTGGAAAAGCTGCGGCTTCGCATCCAGTCGATATATAAGATTCCGCGAAGGTGATCAATCTCGTGTTGAAGGATACGCGCGTACCATCCTGACGCTTCGATGTGCACCGGCCGGCCCTCATGATCGAGCGCGTCAACTGAAACGTTTCCCGCTCGCGGGACCATCGCCGTGAAGCCGGGAAGACTGAGGCAGCCTTCAAAGAAGAGAACCTCAGGCGGCGATAGGAGCTTGAGCCGTGGATTCACAAGCACGTGAAACAGCACCGGGTTCCTCTCGCGCTCGAGCAGCTCCGCAGGCGAGAGCGTGGCGTGATACTCCGGCTTGTCTTCGATTATGGCCAACTGCATCGGCAAGCCGATTTGCGGAGCAGCAAGTCCGACACCGGGCGCGTCATGCAGCGTCTCTCGCATGTGCTCAATCAGCTCTTGAATCCGCGAACTCTTGATCTCTTCGATTGTCAACGGGCGAGCTGCTCTTCTGAGCACAGCCTCTCCCGCACCGACGATCTTCAATCGCATCGCAATAACCCATCCCATCATTACGGTACCAGCGCAGACCAAGGAAAGACGTTGACTCCCCCTGGACTGCGTGTTAGGGTCTTTGCATGGCGCGCTTGTATACCCTCTATGGTTGTTGTCCCGTCCAGCAATAGCTGGATGAGCGATCTGCTTTAGGCGCCAGCCTGTTCTCCCTCCAACTCATCCAGAATCCAGACATCTGCTTCAGCGACTCGCAGAAGCATTCCAGCCGCTTCAGTGTCAGTGTGGCACGCGGTGCACTTATCCATCTGGAGGATTCTGATGCGTTCAGTTCTTTCCGCTGCAAAACGGGCCGCGCTGGTTGCGTTCGTCCTTTCACTCTGCTTGCATACGGTCACGCATGAAGCGATGGCTCAGCAACAATCTTCAGCGCCCGCTTCAGTTGTCGAGAAACCTGAGACTGTCGAATGGGTCTACCGCATTCGTTACGGCTACCAGGACGAGTGGTTCAAGATATTCCGCAAATATCAAATCGCGATCCTCGAGAAGCAGAAACAACTGGGATACGTAAAGGAATACACAATCTGGGCTCCCGGTCTGCACACCAGCGAAGAGTCGCGCTGGGACTATCGCGTCGTTATCACACGCGCATCGCACGATGCGCCTCCAGGCGAGTCGGAAAAGGAAGTCGCTCGCCAGTTATTTCCCGATCAGGAGACCTTCCAGCGGGAGGAAAATCGCCGATGGGAACTGACGACTAACCATTGGGATCTTCCGATCCATCAGGTCGATATCAACGCAAGCGAATAGCACGCTACGCGTGTGAGCGTCACGGGAGCATTGAGTTTTTATTTTCCAAATGGGAGATGTGCATGGCAGTAGAGACGCAACTCGGGCGTGAGGCGACGGCCACCTCCAGGCAAACAGTGGCTGGCTTGGCTGATGCCGCCTCGAGAACGCCCGCCGAACTGGCAAGCATTGTTGAAACGACAGCGGCGTCGGATGAGTGGATCGGACGGGTGCGGCTGTGCGCCGATAGGCGATGGTACGAGCAAATCTACCATGGCCCGGACTATGACCTCTGGGTGATCAGCTGGCTGCCAGGACAGTCCACGGGGTTCCACGACCATGGCGCATCTTCGGGCGCCTTTGTCGTGGCGACAGGAGTTCTCGAGGAAATTCGTCCGGATGGGCGCACAGACCTGATAAGACGAGGCAAACTCTGCTCCTTCGGGCCCGATTATGCACATGATGTACGCAACGCTTCGGATGCGCCGGCCGTCAGCATTCATGCATATTCGCCTCCGCTCATCGAGATGAATGAGTACGAACTCGATGGCGGGCAACTGATTCCGCGAAACGGTGCACGCTGGCAGGTTGACGCGGGCGACCAGAACTCGCGCGAGCGAACGCTGAACGCCGAAGATCAGTTTGGCGACTCGCGTATCGAACAAGTGTTGACGGCTGCGCGCGCCCAACTACGACGCCTGTCCGCGGAGGAGGCTCTGCAAGCCGTCGACCGGGCCAATACCGTGCTCGTTGACATTCGTCCCGCAAGTCAGCGTGCGAGCGAGGGTGGCATTCCGGGTGCGCTGGTCGTCGAGCGCAACGTGCTCGAGTGGCGCTTCGACCCGAGTTCCCCTGCGCGGCTACCAATCGCGAGCAGTCTTGATCTTCAGGTGATCGTGTTCTGTTCCGAGGGCTACGCCTCGAGTCTGGCAGCCGCAAATCTGCAAGATATCGGACTGTGGCGGGCGACCGATATCATCGGCGGATTTAAAGCATGGCGCGCTGCAGGTTTGTCGACGGAACCGCCCAGCGGGATTTGGGAACGCTGACCATCCTCATCAGTGCGCGACGTGTTGGGCCCAGTCTCGTTGGCGTCAACTATCGGGCGATCGAACCGTTCGTGGAGCTAATGTGGTTCGATCCGGGTTGAGTATTGCAGCGCAGCCAGTCTTAAAACGAGCCATTTTCGATAGTCGCTTAGAGTGTTTGGCACTCATTGAGCCGATCCAGGGCAAAGTCAGCAATACTTCCCATCAGAGCGAGTGCTGG
>JASIJX010000619.1 GCA_030049955.1 Acidobacteriaceae bacterium | reverse complement strand
GCCGATTACGAAAAACACTACGGCATAAAGCCCGAAGGCATGTGGCTGGCCGAGACCGCCGTGGATAACGAGACGCTGGAGCTGCTTGCCGCGCATGGCATCAAGTTCACGGTGCTGGCCCCGCACCAATGCAGGCGCGTGCGGCCGCTCAACGCCGAGGCTGAATGGGACGACACGCCTGATTCGAATGTCGACACAACACGGCCATATCTTGTTCGCTTTGACTCAGGCGTTACGCTGGCGGTGTTTTTCTATAACGGTCCTAACTCGCGCGCTATTGCCTTTGAAGGGCTGCTGAATTCCGGCGAGAACTTCGTGAACCGGCTCAAGACTGGCTTCAAAGACACGGCGCAACCGCAACTGGCCAGCGTGGCAACCGACGGCGAAAGCTACGGCCATCATCACCGGCATGGCGAAATGGCCCTGGCCTACGGGCTTTACCTGCTCGAGCGGGACAAAACTGTACGGCTGACAAACTATGGTTGGTTCCTTGAGCACTTTCCACCGGAATACGAGTGCGAGATTGAGGAAAACACTTCGTGGAGCTGCATGCATGGCGTGGATCGCTGGCAACTGGACTGCGGCTGCAACGGCGGCCGGCCCAACTGCGATCAAAGATGGCGTACGCCGCTGCGTCAGGCGCTCGACTCGCTCCGCGACGCGCTAATGCCGCTTACCGAACAGGAGGGCGCAAAGCTTTTCCGCGACGTTTGGGCTGCACGCGACGCATACATTCAAGTAATTCTGGACCGCGGCGCAGAATCGGTTGAGCAATTTTTCCGGGAACAGCAGAATCATCCGCTCAGCGGCGAGGAGCGGATTCGCGCGCTTGAGCTGATGGAGATGCAGCGCCACGCGCAGCTCATGTATACAAGCTGCGGGTGGTTCTTCGACGATATCTCCGGCATTGAGACGGTGCAGATCATCGCCTATGCGGCGCGCGTGCTGCAACTGGCCGGTGAGTTATTCGGCGAGAAGGCGGCGGCGCTTGAGCCCGCGTTCGTAGAGCGGATGGCGCAGGCGCGTTCAGCCGATGCCGCCGCCGGCGATGGCGCACAGATCTACCGCCAGTGCGTGAATGCCAAGGAACTCCGCCTCGATCAGGTCGCTGCACATTACGCAATCAGCTCGGTTTTTACTGCCTTCCCAGAGGAAGCCGAGCTTTACTGCTATCGCGTGCGGCGTATTTCCTATGACATTTATCCATCGGGCCGCGGGCGGCTGGCGATGGGACGGTCGAGCATCGAGAGCTCCATCACCGGACAGGCGGCCAGCTTTTCTTTCGCGGTGCTGCACTTCGGCGATCAGAACATTACCGCATCGGTAAAGCCGTACGCAGAACGCGATGCTGAAGAATTTGAGGAATTCGGGCGGCAGGCAGGCCAGTATGTGCAACGCGCGGATTTCCCTGAAGTGATGCGGCTGCTCGACCGATATTATGGTCACGCGGATTACTCGCTCACTTCGCTATTTACTGACGATCAGCGCCGCATTATCCAGCTTATCCTCAAGTCGACGCTTGCAGATATTGAAAACTCGCTGATGACGATCTATCAGGATCACGCCAGCCTGTTGCATTTCCTCTCGCAGGCCGGGCTACCCAAGCCGCCCGCCCTTACGCTGGCCTCTGGGTTCGCCATTAACGCAGGCTTGCGCCGCACGCTTGAAACCGATCCGGTTGTTCCGGTGCAGTTGCGCTCCTACCTTTTGCAGGCCAAGGCCGACCAGGTGCCGCTCGAAGTGGCAACACTCTCCTACATCGCTGACCAGCGGATGAAGCGCGTGATGGCGGAGTTGCAAGCATCGTTGGGCTCGCTCGAGATGCTGGATCGAGCGCTGACGCTTGCGCGCACGCTGGCCGAGCTTCCTTTCGAAACCAATCTGTGGCAAGCGCAGAATATCTGGTACGAGCTTCTGCGCACCCCTACCGGTGAGCTGAGCAACCTGGGCAGTGAGGATCGCGCGCGCTGGGAACGGGACTTCGACGAACTTGGCGCGCTGCTCTCGATGGATATCGAAGCGATGCACGCTCAGGAACTGGCGCGCGCCACAGCGGCAGACTGAAGGCGCGAAACATGACGCATGTAGCCGTCACCATGGGTTAGGTCCCAGCGGTTGGTCGTGTGCCCAATCGAAATCGACGACTCCGGGATCGGTCGATTGCGTGGTGTAAGCAAAAAGCGCGGGACGCGAGCCTTTCCACCAACTGAAGTGAATCGGCGTGGCCGGGCCCAACGGATGGAAACTGCGGCCGTCGTCGAGACTGAAGAAGTAACGGCACTGGTCGCCGCGCACGCGCACTCGAAGCTGGATTACGGGCCGCGCTATCACGGGGCCGGCGGTGCTTTCCCCGGCGTTAAAAAACTCGACCCGGCGCTCGTCGCCAACCTGCACCACTTCCAGCCCGCTGGCGAGTTTCTCGAACATTGCCAGGCCGGCGTGAACGCCGCTTTTCATTCCTGAAATGTCCATGCGGATGGTGAAGTCAAACGCATTGTCCTGCATGGACTGCGTAAGCGTGTTGCGCGCCGAGATCAGGTGATCGGCCTGCATAGGAATGAGCCGCAAAAAGCCGGGCCGGCGGACTAGAGACCAGTGTGCGTCATCGGGATTATGGTTCCACTCCCATTGCGGTCCGAGCGCAAGGCTGTCAAACTCGTCTGAAGTTTGCGGGCGCGGCCAAATATGGAAGCTCGCCCGGACGGGCATTGATGCAGAACGCATCGGCTGTCCGATTTCGGTATCTGCAGGGTCTTTGCCGATAATCGGCCAGCCGCCTTTCCAGCGCACCGGCTCAAGATGAACGACGCGTCCGTGCGCGCCGTGGGACTGGAAGTGAACGAACCAGCCGCGGCCATCCGGAGTCTCCACATACGCGCCCTGATGCGGGCCGTTGATGTGGGTTGACCCTTGCGCCAGCACAACGCGGTAATCGTACGGGCCGTCAATCTTCCTTGAGCGCAACACTGCTTGTGCGCCTGCGGAAACGCCGCCGAACGGCGCAAAGATGTAATAGAAGCCGTCGCGTTTGTATAGCTTCGGACCTTCGAGAAATGGCAGATGCACGCGATCTTCGACAATGACCTTACCCTGATCGAGCAAGTGAAGGCCATCCGGCGACATGCGATGGAGAATTAGCGGACCCGCGCCAGTGCGGGAGTGGATCAGATAGGCGCTTCCGTCGTCATCCCAGAAGGGGCATGGATCTTCGAGCCCCGGCTGCGCAATCACTGCGCTTGGCGCACTCCACGGGCCGGTGATGGCGGGTGCAGTGCTCACAAAGATGCCTTCCGTGGGGGTAGGAAAGTAGACGTAGAACAGGCCGCCGTGTTTGCGGATCGAAGGCGCCCAGATTCCATTGCCGTAGCGATTGCCGCCAATGAGACTGTAGCGCGGATCCATTTCCAGGCGCTGAACCACATGACCGATGATCGTCCAATGCACAAGATCGACGGAGTCGAGGATGGGAATACCGGGAACAAAATGAAAAGTCGACGCGATCAGATAAAAGTGGTTGCCGTCGCGGATCACGTCAGGGTCAGAGTAATCGGCAAAGAGAATCGGGTTGTGATAGACGAGTCCGGAAAGTGTGCGGCCGGCTTGCGACAACGCATGCGGCGCTAGCAGCAACAGCAGCAATACGCTTATACCCGCGTTCCCGGACTCCAACCGCCGATGTGCCTTCATAGAGCTGCCTTGAACCGCTGCTCGCCTTCGAAGAAACGGCTTGAGAAACACTTGCCGCCCTTGCTGCGCTGTCGCTGGCAAACGCAACGCGGAGATGCGCTGAATTTATTGAGGAGCGGCAGTAGCGGCGCCGCAGTTTGGGCGCCGCGCCGCGGTCAAAAGATCAGCTTTAACGACAACTGCGCGATGCGCGGATCGTTCTGCGGCGCCGTAGACGCCCAGTTCTGTGGACTTGTGCTGGTGATCTTTCCGAACGACGAACCCAATGTCGTGCCGGGATCGCCGAGGTTTGTGTGGTTCATCAGATTGAAGTAATCGGCTTCGAATTGCAGATAGCCCTGCTCCCTCACCGGGAACTTGCGCGTCAGGCTGGCGTCCCAATCCACGTAGTGTGGACCGACAAAAGAGCCCTTAGCAATCGTCCCGTAAGTGCCCACCGGATTCACCGCGAAACTGGCGGGGTTCAGCCAATTTCTGCAGTTAACCGTCGTGGTGCAAGCCGAGCCTCCGTATGCCGATCCGGTCCGCACAGCTCGATCGCGCTGCTGGTCCGAACCGGAGTTGTTGGGCGCGCTCGACCAGACAGTCAGTGGATCGCCGCTCCGGTACTGGAAGATACCGCTAGCCGCCCAGTTATTGAGAACGTAACGCGCTGCTTCCGGTGCACCATTGAGAAACCGCGGAATTGTGTACACGTAGGAGAGCGCGCTCACATTGCGATGATCGAAGTCCGCCGGTCCGTAGTCGAGGGCCTTGAAATTCGGGGCGGTAATCGGATAGACGAAGGAGTTATTGTTGCCGATCGAAGTCGCCGCCTGGTTCCAGGGCATGTCATCGAGAGCCTTGGACCAGGTGTAATTGAACAGCAGGGTCAGCCCATACCGGACCTGTTGCTCAACCGAGAGCTGCATCGAGTTAAAGTTAGTGTTGCCCCCAGTGTTTGCCGCGGTGATGGTGCCGGGGTAGCAACTGTTGTTGGCCGAGCATCCCGGCTGGTCGTAAATACGTGTCCCGTTCACGGCGGGATTCAGTTCTAGGTCTTGCCATTGATGGCTGCCATGCGTGGCGACGTAGGCCAGCCGCATCGACAGGCTTCTCGACAATTGCTGTTCCAGGGTCAGGTTCCAGTCGTACACCAGCGGATCCTGGAAGCCCTTGAATGGGTCGTAGGTCAGCCAAGCCTGGGCTGCGGATATCGGCGCAGTCGGCGGAGGCGGTTGCGGCGCCGGAAAGGGATTCGCGATTCCGTAGCTCGTGTAGGGATTCGCAAAGTTCATCGAGATATCACTACTCGGATTGGCAGCTGAATAAACCGATTGAAGCCCGACGGAAGTAATGAACGGCGCCAGGTTGGAGTAGATATTGAACAAGGTGCTGTTTATGCGGCTGTCGTAGAACATGCCGGCGCCGCCGCGGAGACTGGTTTTGCCATTGCCGAGGACATCGTAAGCAAAGCCCAGGCGGGGCATGAAGTGGTTATATGCGGATGCCACGCCGTTGGGATTGAAGCCCGGATCGCCCGCAAACAGCATGCCGGCGGGCGCATTTGGATATTTGGTCGAGTGTGTGTTCGACGCCCAGTCGCTGGGGAAGAAGCTGCCCATGCGTCCCATGACCTCGTGCCACGGCATGAATGGCTCATAGCGCACGCCGTAGTTCAGGGTTAGATTGCGCGTGGCTTTCCAACTGTCCTGAATGTATGCTCCTTGGAATTTGCCGCGCGGATTAAAAAACTGACCGGACGCCTGGTTGAATTGATAGAGATATCCAAACAGGAAACTGGCCATTGAGTCGTTAGTGCCAGTGGAGTTGAAGTTGAACTGGCCGGGTTGTTCGAAGAGGTTGTTTATGTCGATTTTTGACAGCTCGCCATGATAGCCGGCATCGATATTGTGGCGTCCCTTCAGGAAATGGATATCATCGGTCAGCGTATAGTTTCCCCGCCGGAAGAAAGCCTGCGGGTTGACGCTGATCTCGAAGTATCCTCCCTCAACATAGATCTGATTGATCTGCTTGTACGCGGGCTGCCAGATATTTACTCCCAGATCGGCCACGTCGAGACTGCTTGAAATTGGACCGCGGGCATCGTTATCCAGTTGGTAGCTGATGATGAAATTGTTCACTATGTGATCGCTGAACGTGTGCGTCTCTGAGATCAGCGAGTTGTAATAGTGGTTAGCGGCGCCGTCAGCCACGCTGAGAATGTTTTGCAGGTTCTCTACTCCCTGCAGGATATAGGCATCAGAAAAGTATCGCAGCGTCAATCTGTCCTTGGGCGACAGCTCCTGATCCGCACGGGCCGTAATCTCAGCCTGTCCGTACAGGTCCGGCTGCAGGAAAAAAACGGATCCGGTCGGGGTTAGCGCCGGAACATATTTGAGGAAATTGGCCGTCACAGGGCTGAGGGCAGCAGGACTGACCGTAGTCGTCGATGTGCTCCCTGTCGTCGTACACGAAATGATCGCCGATGGCATCAGAGGGTCATTAACACAAGCATTAGTGGCCGTTGATGGATTGAAAGTATCCGTAAACACAAGGTTATTTGTTCCCGGTGAGCTGCCCGACGAGTTTGCGCCCGCCTGGGCGATGGTTGGCAGAATATCGGAGGCGGTGCCTGCAGCCTCGTGATCGATCGTCTTTTGATACGCGAAGAAGCCAAACGTCTTACGGTTGTTGAGGAGATGCGGGATCTGCAGCGGCCCGCCTGCTGTTCCGCCAAACTGGTTGCGCTTCAACAGGTCGGGCGGGTTGGTGTTCTTGGCAGCGTTGTATGTGAAGTAGTTTGAGGCGTTCAGGTCGCTGTTGCGGACATATTCAAACAGGTCGCCATGATACTGGCTGGTGCCGCTCTTGGTGATGATATTGACCACTCCGCCGGCGTTCTGGCCGTACTGCGCGCTGTAGTTGTTGGTCTCGATGCTGAACTCCTGCACGGCGTCGGGCATGGGGAAGGGCATGTTGACGTTTGTATATTCATCCACATTGTTGCCGCCGTCGAGCATGTAATTGGTCTGGCCCACGAAGGTGCCGTTGGACGAGATGGCAATGACCATGGGGAAGGTCTTGGTGTTGCCCTGGTCTGCCTGGGCCGGCGGCGCCAGAGTAATGCCAGCAACTTCTTCTGTAAGCTGCGCCGCGTTGCGGCCGTTCAGCGGCAGATTGTTCACCTGCGAAGTGCCGATCACCTGCGAGAGTGTGCCGGTCGTCACATCCACCTGCGCGGTCTCCGCACTTACCGTTACGGTTTCTGAGGCAGCGCCGGTGCGCAGCGTGATGTTGGCGGTGACGGCGGCATCGGCCCGCACCTGCAGATTTTTCTCCGTATAAACCTCAAAACCGCGCTGGCTGGCGGTCAAGTTATAGATGGAAGGGGCAAGCGAAGGAAAGACGTAGGTGCCATCTGCACTAGCTGTGGTCTTTACCGTAAGGCCCGTAGAGGCTTGGATGGCTGTCACTTCTGCGCCGGGAATGACTGCGCCGGTCGAGTCCGTTACCGTGCCGCTGATGCTGCCGAATCCCTGAGCATGCAGGCTGCTCGAGATCCCAAGCATGAACATGAAAGCGGCCGCCAGGCTAACAGTGAGTTTCAAGTTCGTTCGCATCGTCGCCTCCTGAAGCTTTGGTCCGCGAAGCGCACCCTAAAACTTTTCTCAAGCGAAGGGTTAGTGTGTGCGCGTAGTGGCCATCGCGGGTCGTGGAGCGTTGTATAGAAAAACAGTGCAGAGGTGTTAGACAGGGACCGTCCCTGACGGTCAGGGACCCCGTCTTTCATTTGATTTTTCAGCGGGTTACAATCCGGTGCAGCGCGGAGTCTCACTCTGCCGATATCGCCAGTACGCGGGGTGGTCCAGGTGTGCCGTCCGTTACGGTGGTGGTCAGCACGATCTGTAGCACGCGGGTGGAATTGGCGGCGCGCGCCAACCCAATGGACTGCATGAAGGCAGGATCAGTGAGGAATTCTCCTGCGGCCTGAGTGCCGTAGGTGTATAGGCCACCGATTGCCACCACCACGTGTCCGGTTTCCGAATCCCGGATGCGGGAGATGAGAGCAAAATCCTGCACGCTGGGACTGTTGGCGCCGGTGGCTGGCTGGCGGGGCTGGTTGATGCCCCAGCTCCAGCTTCGCGCGGCGGGTGACTTCGCGTCACGTATATAGATAACGTGCCGCTCTGTGTCCATCGCCAGGCTGTAGCGCAGGCCGCGGGTCAGGCGCAGGCTCCACTCGTTGTTGAATGCCCCGATAAGCACGACCGGTCCCTGGCGCAGGTCAGAGAACGAGCTGGAATCACCCCGCCGGATCACGACCTTCTTATGGTTCGCTTCCAGCACGCCGGCCACGTCGGCGATCGTCACCGTATCGGCGAAGGGCACAGTTTCGGAGGCGTCGGAGCTGGGGACAGGCGTGGGAGGTACACCGCCCGGGTCACTGGCCGGCTGCGTTGGCGGTCCGTCGGGGTGGTCGCCCACGACCAGGAGCACAGGTCCTGGCGAATCGAGCACAGGCCGCCAGAAAATCTCCTGCGCGTTGCCAGGATGCAAAACAAAGTAGCCGGCGAAGAGGGCAGCGGCGACGACGGGAACAAGTACCCATTTTGCAACACCCGTGCGGACAGGAGATACCGGCTGCCCTGGCCCAGCTTGCGCAATCGGCAGAAGCGCAGGCAATGCATGGCTGCCAGGCATTTCGTAGATAGGCCTGGCGTCGCTATGCTCGCCATGCGGCTCCCATGTGGCGGCCCGTGCATCCCCGGGCAGCGTGAACCGCGGAATGTATGACCCTGGAAGCATTGTCATTCGCAGCTCGGAGCGGTGCTTCTCGTCGACGTAGTAAGTAGCCAGCCGCTTGCGCAGCTCGGTGGCCGCCGTGCGCACAATGTGGTCGACGTTCGTATCGTAGGAGGGATCGCGGCCGAAAACCTCCACACCGATGGCGCGCTCCTTGATTTGGTCCGCCATGCCGGCAAGAGTTTGCTCCACCACGTAGCGCAGGAAGGCGACCGAGCGCCGGCTGGGGCGAAAAACCTCGTCGCGCACCAGCAGCTCAAGCTGTCCGCGGATCATCTCCGCAGTCAACTCCGGAGCAACACCGTACTCGATCTCGAGCTCAGCCATTGCCGTTTCCGGTGACAGCGATTCTAGCACGCCATCAAATTTACAAACCATCGGCGCGGCAATACGCAGCCGGTATGAAAGGCGAGGCGGTCAGCCCTCTTCAGAAAAACCTTCCACGAAAGGCGAGGTAAAGCTCAACCAGCAGGATAATTACGACGGTCGCTTCGAGGATAAACGCGCGGCTCTGATTGAACTGGTCGAGCATGTAGTGGTAAAGCTCTTCGGCAGTCCTTACCTTCTGTTCAACCAGATCCCTGTAATCGGGCACGCCCACTCTCGCTGATGCGAGCCGATAGAGCCGGGCGGCAAACATGTCGCTTAAGAACTTGATTGCGTTGTCGGCCCGTTCGGTTAACTCGACAACTTCAAGTAGCACCGTATGCAGGTTATTTGCCGATCTCGCCAGCCGCCAGCGTACAAACAACCTGGAGTTCTTGCCAAAAGAGTCATAGGTTCCGGCAAGCACCTCCGTGAGTAGCTCGTCGTAGTGCCGGAATTCGAGCAGTTGCGAATTCGCGTACTCGAGGAGCTGAATTGCGGTTTCGGCTCCCGTCGGTGTGTCATAGAGAAACGCCGCGTTCCATCCAATTACGGAGAGGTCATTGGAGTAGTACGACATCTTCGAGTTCAGCACCTCTGCACACTCGCCCTCAGAGAGCGGCACTCGTTCGCCGCGCACTAACTGCGCGATCGCGAGACCATGATTTCGAACAAGTTCGGCTGGGGAAGATCCTGCGGCCTCGCGGATATGAAAGATAAAGTAGTCCTCGCTCAGCCAGCGCGGGTAAGGTTTCACCATCGCTCCGGGAATGCGCTCCAGATATCTGCGGACGATCGGCTCTGCTCGCGAAGCGAAATCGATATCCCATACCCAGCGACTGGCCAGTTGCACGAGCGTGTCCCAACCAGCCGCGAATTCATGCCGGAACATTAAGCTGACAACTCCGTAGTCGAAATACTTGATCTCGCCCTGGAGTTGTTCGCCACTTTCCAGTATCAGAGGCTCAAGTGGTTCGACGACCGGCGGCCGCTGATATTGGACATACGCAGGAGCCGCTTGTTTCATGATCGGCTTCGATAATTTCCGCGCGCTTGCGGTTTGTTGAAGTTGATCAAGGCGAAACTCCTCGCATACATCGAACTGAATCAGCACGAGGACCGAGCCGACAAGGTCTGCCGGAACCGGAGATGGAGCTTGAGCGGACATGTATCTGAAGGGGAGCGGGAAGCGGAACGAGAAGGCCGTCGAGTTGATGCTGTCGGGCCGCGCAAATCACCC
>JASIJX010000618.1 GCA_030049955.1 Acidobacteriaceae bacterium | reverse complement strand
GATGGCTGAAGCTGCAACTGTGCAGGGTTCCGAATCGCCCTTCCTTTTGGATGATTCTTCCTCTCATGTTCCGGCGCGCCAGAATCGGCTTCCAGCGCGAGACCTGCACCTGGCGCATGTCCACGCTCGACGATAATCTCAGTTTCCAGCGGAGCCATGGCATCGATTTGCTGCCGCGCTTTGGCTTCAAACTCCCGGTAGTATTTTTCGAGAAGCGAAACCACATCAGGATCGAACTGCTGGCCGGCCTTGCTCTTAATAAAGGCCATCGCCTCGTCGAGCGGCATGGCTTTCCGGTAGGGCCGATCGGAGGCCAGCGCATCGAAGCAGTCCACGGCCGTGAGGATCCGTGCTCCGATCGGAATTTCGTTTCCCTTCAAGCCATCCGGATACCCGCTGCCATCCCATGCCTCGTGGTGCGAACGCACAATCGGAACGACAGGATATGGAAACCGCACCCGCTCCAAAATGTCGGCGCCCACGGCGGGGTGAATCTTCATCTTCTCGAACTCTTCCCGAGTCAGTTTCCCAGGCTTATGGATAATGTGTTCCGGCACCGCCAACTTACCGATGTCATGCAGAACCGAAGCGGTCTCTAACGCCTTCATCGTCGATGGATCGAGCCCCATTACTTTGGCTAATTCCGTGACATACACTCGCACGCGCATGAGATGCTCATGGGTGTCCTTGTCCTTGGCCTCGACCGCCATCGCAAGGCCTTCAATCGTGCGCAGGTAGAGCGCCTCGATCTCGACAATGTGCCGCTCGCGGTCGCGAACGATCTTTCTTTGTTCGTTATAGGCGCGGTAAACAATGTAGACCACAGGAATGAGCAGCAGGGAGGTTATCCAACCGAGTTCGCGATCGATATAATTCGCGGCAGCGGCCAGCACTGCGCCCAACAGATAAAACGGGAAGTACCATACGAACTCCTGCCGCCAATGACGGATGGGGTTAGCGTTCGACTCCCATGCGATAACCAGAGCGACGGGAAATGTGTTGGCCAAAAAATACACCGTGGAGGCTGCCGAGAGCGCTGGCGCAACCTCCGGGCGAAGGCGCATAAACCACTCGTAGGCGTACCAGGCAAGCACCGTAGCCGTCACTACGTTGGCTACATTGAAGAGGATCTGGATAGTAGAAAACGAGCGGACAACGCGAATGCGGCATTGCGCGATAACTCCGCATACCGCCAGCGCGACCGCCTGATACGGCGACAGTTCAACAATGCCCAGAAGGATGAACGGGAAGTTGACGCACATGGTCCCGTTGCCCTTGGGCATCGCGACCTTCATGCCCGAACTAAGGAGAATGGCGATTAAATATACGAAGAAATGTAGCCACGAACCGGAGTGGTGTCCGCGAACCGAGATCAGGCTCGCAGCCGCCCCAGCCAGTACCGAAACTATAAGCTCCTTGACCCTATGACTCATACGCGATTCGCAAACTGACACCAGAGCAAATCAGTGCCGCATGTTCCGAGCCTCCGGAATCGGTCAGAACTCTGCTCTCTTGACCTGCGCTCTCCTGGACCTGCGTAACCATAGAACCCATAACAGATATCAGATGGAGAAGGATATGTATCTTTTGTTGCATTTTAGGGTGGAATGCCGAATGAAAGAGCCTTGAATTCGTCAGAGAACCTCTCAGAACAACTGCTCAGAGGCTCAAAGTTTGGGCTGCAAAGATACGACCTTTCAGGAATTCGGCTTGTCGTTACAAACCCTTTAATGTGAGCATCTGAGGGCCAAAAAAAGTCCTGGATCGGCAGTCATGCCAGCTGACCAACCCGCGCGGCAAAAACCGGCCGCAAAGGAACAGATAAATTACATAACCACTTTGTTTTGTGACTTTATCGAGATACTTCCCCCATCATAGATTCTTGGTCGAATTCCTTTGTGCTGCGAAATCTCGGCAGGCCAGAAGCGATTTTCATCCCTTCTGCGACGTGTCGTCGAGTAGAGATCAAGGCGTTCGGCTTTATCATCGCAGGGACCGGCCTCGGAGACGCCTTTTGGCATCGCGCCGCTCTCCGAAGGAAGGCAATAACTGTGCGCACACTCGCCTACTTACTTTTGTGTACCTTCATTTCCGCCGCTCAGGCACAGACTCTAAGTAAGTCTGCCGCGGAGGTAACTGTCCGGGTTGACCTTGCCCGGACTATGGGCACCTTCGAGCCGGTGGCTAACTGGTTCGGCTTCGACGAATCCAACTATGCCTCCATGCCGTATGGACAACAGTTGCTGCGCGAGCTTCACGATCTGAGCCCGGCGCCAATCTACATCCGCTCGCATCACCTGCTTACGACGGGGAACGGCGTGCCAGAGCTGAAGTGGAGTTCGTCAAATGTCTTCAGCATTGATTCGAACGGCAAGCCAGTTTACGACTTCACGATCACCGATCGTACCTTCGACGCGTATAAAACGGCCGGGGTGCGTCCATTTGTCGAGTTGGGCTTCATGCCTAAAGACCTGGCCGCGAACGTTCCCGGAATCACCGAATACCAGCTTCACTATCCCAAGCAGACGATGGCCGGATCAGTGAACAATCCGCCGCGCGATTATGCCATGTGGCGCGACCTGATCCGCGCTTACGTGGCGCATCTCGTCGAGCGCTACGGCGCGAACGAGGTTCGTACATGGTACTTCGAAGTCTGGAATGAGCCCGACATCATCTACTGGCACGGAACCCAGCAAGATTATTTCAAGCTCTACGATTACGCGGTGGACGGCGTGCTTTCGGCTTTGCCCGGCGCACGCGTGGGCGGCCCGGCCACCACTGGCCCAGCATCTCCGAAGGCGGCCGCTTACCTTCGCGCTTTTCTGGATCACTGCCTTAACGACCGCAGCGCGGCCACCGGAAAGGCAATACCGCTCGACTTCATTTCCTACCATCCCAAAGGCCGCCCCAAACTCGTGGACGGCCACCTCGAAATGGGCCTTGCCGCTGAGTTGCAATCGGTCGAGGCGGGATTCCGCATCGTAGCCAGTTACCCGCGTTTCCGTCATTTGCCTATTATCCTGAGCGAGGCCGATCCCGAGGGCTGTGCTGCGTGCTCGGCCAAGGACCACCCGGCCAATGCCTACCGCAACGATTCGCTCTATGCCTCCTACACCGCGGCTGCCCTCAAATCCATGCTCGATCTGGCCGCGCAGGATCAGGTGAATTTACGCGCAATGCTGACATGGGCATTCGAGTTTGAGAACGGTGGCTATTTTGAAGGGCTTCGTACCCTGTCGACGCGTGGCATCGACAAGCCGATTCTCAATTTCTTCCGCATGGCGGGCCTAATGCGGGGCGAGCGGGTATGGGCATTGAGTTCCGGTCAGGTCCCGCTTGAGCAACTCGTGCAGACCGGCGCGCGGAGCACGCCCGATATCGACGCGCTGGCAACGCGGTCAGCCCGAAGCGCCGCGGTTCTCGTGTGGAACTATGACGATGATGATCTTCCTGCCGCGCCAGCGCAGGTGGAGATCGCGGTCGAAGGAATTCCTACCGGCGTGACGCGCGTGCTGCTCGAGCAATACCGTATCGACGCGACCCACAGCAACGCCTTTACCGTGTGGAAGCAAATGGGTTCGCCGGACTTACCTACAGCTGAACAGTATGCAGAGCTAAAAGCCGCCGGCCAGCTACAAATCCTTACCTCGCCGAAGTGGCTCGACGTGAACAACGGACATATTTCCGGACATATTTCATTGACCAGCGAGCTTCCGCGCCAAGCAGTCGCATTGCTGCGGATTTCGTGGTGATGCGACTCGGGCAGGAAAAGCTCTGCGGCGTCATCAGCTGTTTTGCCATGCGATCCAGACCTGCATCGCACTCGGTGTGCGATTCGCCCATGCATAGTAGGGAATCAGCCGGAGGGTGACCGCCGATTCAACGGTCTTCTCATTCTCCGCCGCTGGAAAATAAAGACCTGTTTCCTTTGAACTGCGCTCGAAGGAGCCAGGATGTTCGAGCACGAGCACACCGTCCAGCAGTTTGGGCTCGAATTGTGTGGTCGTCGCTCCCTCAAGTTGCGTGGTGAAGCCGACCAGACCGCTTTGCTCCGCTACTTCCGCCTGGTCGAGTCGCTCGATGCAGAACACCACAGGACCGCGCTGAAAGGCGACGCGGCCGCGATCCTCATTAACGGCAAGATTGGCCTTGAGCAGATACGTGGTCATATCGAAGTCAAGATTGACCACGTCGCCTGTAGACCAGCGTCGCCGAATCTGCAGATAAGTGCCGGGACGCACGCCGGCAACAGCGCTTCCATTAACTTTGACAGAGGACTTCTGAGACCAGCCAGGGATGCGTACGAACAAAGTGAATTCCGCCGGCTGAGCTCGACTCACCGTGATTTTGATGCCGCCTTCCCACGGATAACGCGTCTCCTGACGGATACGGATAGGAGTCCCGTCGGACAAATGCCAGTTGAAGGTTGAATTGTCGTAAAGATGGACGTAAACGCCTTCGTCGCTGGTGCTGTAAAAATATCCCGGAAGCGACGCGAAGGTGCGCTCGAGGTTGGGCGGGCAACAGGTTGTGTCGTACCAGGGATTACGAATGTTGCCATCCGGAGCGTGCCGGTCACTAGAGTTGCCCTTCGGATCGAATGCGAGTGGGTTGCGATAGCAGTAGGTGCGTCCGTCGAGCGACATGCCGGAGTTGATCCCGTTATAAAGTGAGCGCTCGATCACGTCGGTAAAACGCGCATCGCCTGAAGCCGCAAGCATGCGCCAATTCCACATCATCACGCCGATTGCAGCGCAGCTTTCGCCGTAGGCGCGGGCATTGGGCAATTCGTAGGGATCGCCGAAGGCCTCGCCGGATTCCCTCGCCCCAACACCGCCGGTGACGTAAAGCTGATGTTGGTCGAGGTCTTCCCACAACAAGTTCAGTGTCTTCCAATAGGCGGGATCGCCGGTTTCAAGGTAGTAGTCGGTCGCGCCGCAGCAGGCGTACATCGCGCGAACGGCATGTCCCTCAAGATGTGTACGCGATGTGAATGGAATGCCGCAAAACATGTAGCTGATTTGCTGTGGGCGCAGAGGAATTCGGTCATCGCCGTGCAGGATGTAACCTGCCAACTCTACGTAAGCGCGATTGCCAGTGGTGCGGTAGAGCTCCACCAGCGCCATTTCTATTTCAGGATGGCCGGCTACGATGCCCTTTTGATTTGGGGCAGGTCCGTAGTTCGGCAGCAGGAAGCCGTCGACAAAGCGTATGCCCGCATCGAGCAGCGTGCGATCGCCGGTGGCACGATAGATGGCGATGGCCCCCTGGAGCATATGACCGAGGCAATAAAGCTCATGTCCGGTGGTTTGCGTGTCATAGAGCATGCGCAGCGGCTTGCGGTCATCCTGGTAATACGTATTGAGATAGCCGCTCGGCTCCTGCGCCGCAACCACAGCGCGAATAACCGAGTCGAGTGGTGTGTGCAGCTGCGGCTGATCACCCGATTGCAT
>JASIJX010000617.1 GCA_030049955.1 Acidobacteriaceae bacterium | reverse complement strand
CCCCCATCCCCGCCATTCGCACAATCTGGGATTCCGCGTATAATTCCTCTAGTTCCTGGTGAGGTCTCCGCTCGCGTCTTTTTCCCCTCCACCCAACCGGCTGGGGCGGGTTTCCTGAAAAGAGAACGTGGGGTTTTCACAGGAGACACTGGTCTGTCCGCACTTGAGCGGCAGCACCGCAACCTCGAAGGAGTTTTGTTTCGCATGAAGCGTTCGCTCGCTATCGCTCTCACCCTGGCCTCGGGGCTTTCCCTCGGCGCCTTCGCCCAGTCACCGGCAGCCCCCACAGCCGCTACCGCCGCCCAACCCAGCAAGGTTGCCGTCATTGCCTTCCAGGCTGTCGTCGCGCAGACCAATGAATTCCAGCGCAACTACGCCGACCTGCAGAAGAAGTTCGATCCCCGGCGCCAGCAGCTCAAGGCCCAGAGCGACGAGATCGACGCCATGACCAAGCAGCTCCAGACCCAGGCTTCGACACTGAGCCAGGCTGAGCAGACCTCGCGCGCCTCCGATATCGATACCAAGAAGAAGCAGCTCCAGCGCGACCTGCAGGACGCCCAGAGCGATTTCCAGCAGGAGATGCAGGACATGTTCAGCGGCGTGGCGCAGAAGGTGGGCCAGGTCATGCAGGCCTATGCGTCGCAGCAGGGCTACACGCTGGTGCTCGACGCCTCCCAGCAGGACAGCCCGATCCTGTTTGCCACCGACGCGACCAACATCACCAAACCGGTGCTGGACGCCTATAACCAGAAGTCAGGCATTCCCGCTCCGCCGGTCTCCGCTCCCGAGCCGCATACAGGCGCAACCACTCACTCCGGCGCCGCGTCCCACGCTTCTGCCACCTCGCACTAAGCCTGTATTCAGGCACACACACGGGCCTCGCGGTATCCGCGAGGCCCGTTCTTTTCTAAAAAGAGCTTCCTGCCATCCCGTTCCCTCGTTCCCTGCTTCCCCCGTTTGACGCCCCCGCCAGCCCGGCCTATATAATCCGCATTAGTTCAGCGCCCTTGCGAAGAACGTGGCAGCGCGGCACGGCACCCGGCGAATGCGCCGCTGGTTGAAGCGAGGACGAAGTCCGCGCACGTTTCGAAGGAGTTTTCGGTTTCCATGAATCGCTCGTTGCTCATGATTGCTTCTCTGGCCTCGGGTCTGGCCCTGCCTGCTGCTGCTCAAAGCTTCCACCCCACGGACCGACCTCCATCAGCCACGGCTCCGGTTACCGCGCAGCCTGCCAAGATCGCCGTCATCGCCTTCCAGGTCGCCGTGGCGCAAACCAACGAAGGCCAGCGCGACTTTGGCGATCTTGAGAAGAAGTTTGAGCCTCGCCGGGACAAACTGAAGCAGGAAAGCGATGAGATCGACGCGCTGACCAAGCAGCTCCAGACCCAGCAGGCCAACCTGAGCGACGCCGAGCAGCAGGCGCGCGCGCGCGACATCGACGAGAAGAAGCGGCAATTCGATCGCGACCAGCAGGACGCGCAGAGCGACTTCCAGCAGGCGATGCAGGACCTCTACAACAGCCTGGCCTCCAAGGTCTACGACGTGATGGAGGCTTACGCGCAGTCGAAAGGCTTTACGCTCGTCCTCGACATCAGCCAGCAGCAGTCGCCGGTGCTCTATGCAAGCGATGGCACCAACATCACCAAGGAAGTGATCGACGCCTACAATACCAAGTCGGGTGTCCCTGCCCCGCCGGCGCAGTCGAACGTTCCAGAGGCTCCCACACCGCGGCCCACACAGCCCTCCGGAACCGGAACCCACTGATACCGTTCAATCAGACCGTGAGTTCCACGCAAGACCAATGGCCCCGGCAAGCGATACGAGCTTCCGGGGCCGCGCTTTGTTGAAAATCGGTGGCAAAAAGCTGCTTAAACGGTTTTGCACGAAGGGTTCCTTTCCCATCCTTTTCTGTGGAAAATTCTGTGGAAAGGTTCGGGAAATGTTCTGGATACGTGTCCTGACGGGGAAGAGGACACGAAAACCAGAACAAAACCACCGGCAGAAAGCTATTTAGAATCAGACGCTAGCAAAAAGTTATGTCGGAAGTGCGGTCTTATCCGTGTTGGCGGCGCCCACATGCCCATTCCAAAAGCTTTCCACAGATCGGCATCACAGGATTATTAAAAAAATTACGCCGAAGCGGCTCCAGACCGCCTATTTCTGCTGATCCTCGCCCACCCGCAGCACCGCCAGGAAAGCCTCCTGCGGAATATCCACCTTGCCGATCCGCTTCATCCGCTTCTTGCCTTCTTTCTGCTTCTCGAGCAGCTTGCGCTTGCGGGTGATGTCGCCGCCGTAGCACTTTGCCAGCACGTTCTTGCGCAGTGCGCTCACTGTTTCGCGGGCCACAATCTTCGCGCCAATTGCCGCCTGAATCGCCACTTCGAACTGTTGCCGAGGAATCAGCTCGCGCATCTTTGAGACCAGCGCGCGGCCGCGCTCGTACGCGTGGTCGTGGTGCACAATGATCGAAAGCGCATCGACCGGTTCGCCCGAGACCAGAATGTCGAGCTTGACCATCGGCGACTCCCACTCGCCGGCGAGCTGATAATCGAGCGAAGCGTAGCCGCGCGAAATGGACTTCAACCGGTCATAAAAGTCCAGAACGATCTCATTGAGCGGCAGCTCGTAGGTCAGCATCACGCGCGTCGGCGTCACGTACTCAAAGTTGATCTGCCTACCGCGCTTCTCTTCCACCAGCTTGAGAATACCGCCGACATATTCCTCGTTCGTCAGGATCTTGGCCATGATCACCGGCTCGCGGATCGCGTCGATCGACTGCGGTTCCGGCCAGCGCGAGGGGTTGTCGACCTCAATCTCCGATCCGTCCGTCATCTTGATGTGATAGCGCACGCTCGGCGCAGTCGTAATCAGATCAAGCTCGTATTCCCGCTCCAGCCGCTCCTGGATGATCTCCATGTGCAGCAGGCCCAGAAACCCGCAGCGAAAGCCGAAGCCCAACGCAGCCGAGCTCTCGGGCTCAAAGAAAAATGACGAGTCATTAAGCCGCAGCTTCTCAAGCGCATCGCGCAACAGCGTGTGCTCATGCGAGTCCACGGTGTAAAGCCCCGAGAAAACCATCGGCTTAATGTCTTCAAACCCAGGTAGCGCTGTCGCGGCCGGCTGCGCGTCATCGGTCACCGTGTCGCCGATCTTCGTGTCGCTGACATTTTTTATGGTCGCCGCAAAAAAGCCCACCTCGCCCGCCGAAAGCTCACCCACCTCCATCGGCTTGGGCGCGAGAAAACCCATCGAGTCGATCTCGTAGGCCCTCCCGTTCGACATCAGCCGGATCCGCTGCCCCTTGCGCATCGTCCCCTGCATCATGCGCACCAGCACAATCACGCCGCGATAAGCGTCGAACCACGAATCGAAGATCAGTGCCTGCAGCGGGGCTTCTGGATTTCCGGTGGGCGCAGGCAGCCGGTGCACGATCGCTTCCAGCACGTCATGCACGCCCTGGCCGGTCTTTGCGCTCACGGGAATGGCGTCGGTCGCATCCAGTCCCACGGCCTGCTCGATTGCTTCCTGCGTGCGCAAAATGTCGGCCGAAGGCAGATCGATTTTGTTGATGACCGGAATAATCTCGAGCCCGTGATTGATGGCCAGATACGCATTCGCCAGCGTCTGCGCCTCCACGCCCTGGCTCGCATCCACCACCAGCAGCGCGCCCTCGCATGAAGCCAGCGACCGCGAAACTTCATAGCTGAAGTCCACATGCCCAGGCGTATCAATGAGATTTAATTGATAGGTATTGCCGTCCTCGGCCTTGTACATCATGCGCACGGCGTGCGCCTTGATTGTGATGCCCCGCTCGCGCTCCAGATCCATGGCGTCCAGAACCTGGGCCTGCATCTCGCGCTCGCTCAGAGCGCCGGTCATCTCCAGCAGACGGTCGCTCAACGTCGACTTGCCGTGGTCGATGTGAGCAATAATAGCGAAATTGCGAAGAAAGCGGGCTTCCATCAGGACACGTAAAGAAAGGGCTTTAGCGCTATGGGCGCGCAAAGCCCTCTGGGGACTAGCTTATCATTCGATGAGCTGTAGTAACCCCGCGCATTCCTCGCCGTCTGCGCGGCGGGTCTGCGACTGCGTGTCAGTTCGAGCCCGCTTTGGTGTAGCGGCAGGCTACCTATGGTTCCCGTTGAACATCGACCGGAGCGTACCTACCAGATCGTCGTTCTGCGACTCTGAAAGACCAGAAGGCGGCAAGATCGTCGTGCGCTGATCCGTGCGCCATTCGCTGCCCGGTCCCGCGCTCGGCGAAGAATCGAAGCTGTTGGGAACGATGTGGGCGGGAACACTGCTGCTCGGGATGGCGTTGCTGGCAACGGTGCTCGAGCCGTCAACACAACGACGCTGGAGCCGTTCAATGGCCGCGATATCGAGCCGGTAGTCTTCTTCCACCTGACGACGCAATGCTTCTAAGCGATCTTTATCCATTCCTGTAAGCATATTGCTACTCCCCCCTCAGCAGCATGTTTTGGTACATCCGAGTGTGCCACGGTTGGCCAGGACTAGATGTTACACAAAGGAGGGAGACGAGCGAACGACCCGGTAATCCTGTATCACGCCGTAAGTAATGTTGCCCCTGGCAGGAAGCGATCATCGACTTCCCAGGAAGGATCTCCGGGAAGATCGCGCAGAGGGTTTAAACGATTTAGATCCAGTAGCTAGAGCACGAAAAGGTCAGATCGCCGGCACGATTGATGCCGTCTATCGCGTATCATCAGGATAGCGTCCTCTGCGGCCCGGCGGTCCCTGAGGCGGGGCTTGGCCCGGCCTTACGCTCGCAGAGTTTTTGCGTCTCTTCATGCGTATGAGTTGGAAAAGGTTCCTGTGGGCGGGCTGCGTCTCGCTTATCCTGCCCCTCGCCCTGCTATTGACAGGGTGCCCGTCGCGGCGGGCCGCCTCGCCGGCCACGCCTCCGCCGCAGGCTACCGCCCCGGCTCTGGCTGCGCCCCAGCCGCAGCTGCAATCATCCGCACCCGCTCCCAACCCGGATACCGCCGAGCAGCAGCACGTCCGCCAGATCATTGCGCAGGCTGAAGCCGCCTATGCGCGCGGCCAGGCCGACTACAGTAAGGGCCAGCTCGCCGAAGCAAAAATCCAGTTCGACCAGGCCGTGGACCTGATGCTCTCCTGCGGCATCGACATCCGAAGCAATGCACAGCTCGGCGACGAATTCGACAAGATCGTCGACCAGGTGAACGCGCTGGAGATGGAGGCGCTCAAGCAGGGTAACGGCTTTGTGCCAAAGGAAGAGCTCACGCCGTCTGAGGCCGCCAGCGACGTCACCTTCACCTCGGACCCTAACCTCGTCGCCCGCGCCCGCGCCGACTTGGCAACGACCAAGTCCGACCTGCCGCTGATGGTCAACGACTACGTGGCCAGCTTCATCAACTTCTTCGCCTATACCCAGAAAGGCCACAACACGCTGCTTCACGCCTTCGAGCGCGCAGGCCTGTACAAGGGGATGATTCAGCGCGTTCTCGCCGAGGAAGGCGTGCCACAGGATCTCATCTACCTCGCCGTGGCCGAATCGGGCTTCCAGCCGCGCGCTATCGATCGCAGATCCAGGGCCGGTGGCATGTGGCAGTTCATGCCCTACGGCGATTATGGTCTCACGCGCAATGAGTATGTCGACGAGCGCTTCGATCCTGAGAAATCCACCCGCGCCTACGCCCGCTACATGAAGTTCCTCTACGATCAGCTTGGCGACTGGTATCTGGCCATGGCCGCATACGACTGGGGTGCGGGTAATATTCAGCACGCGGTAGAAAAAACCGGCTACGCCGATTTCTGGGAGCTCTACAAGCGACACAACCTTCCCGCCGAAACCCAGAACTACGTTCCGGAAATCCTGGCCGCCATCATCATTGCCAACAACCCTCACCAGTACGGCTTTGACGATGTGACGCTCGACCCGCCCGTGCTCACCGATACCGTTACGGTGGACTATTCCGTCGACCTCCGGCTTGTCTCCGATCTCGTCGGCGCGCCGATCGACGAGTTGGAAGCGCTCAACCCCAGCCTGCTGCGCGAAGTTACCCCGCCCGATGAGCCTTTCGACCTCCACCTGCCTGCCGGCACGGCTACGCTCTTTGACCAGCGCATCGCCATGATCCCCGAAGACAGGCGGAACTCGTGGCGTTACCACCCCGTCGTCACCGGCGACACGCTTGATTCGGTGGCCCGCGAATATCGCGTTTCAGTCGCCGAGCTGGCCGAAACTAACCAGTTGAGTCCCGACGAGAGTCTCACCGGCCATCAGGCGCTAATCGTCCCGGTGCCGTTTGAAGCCGCGCCATCCACCCGTGCACGGCTCTACACAGTCCGCCGCGGCGACACGCTGGTAACCATTGCCGATCGCTTTGGAGTCTCCCTCGCCCAGTTGCGGCGCTGGAACGGCATCTCCGGTACGCGCGTGGAGCCCGGACGGCGGCTGCACATCGCCGAGCCGGTGGCACGCGCCCGCAAGGTCGCCTCCCGCCGGCGCACTTCCAGCACCCCGCGAACGGCCTCGGCAGCCCACACAACCGGAAGATCGTCCGCTTCATCGCGCGCTCGCTCATCATCGCAAACCGATCCCCGGCCCTCCAGCAGCAGCTCTCATGCAAAGCGCAAAACCGCAAAAAGCTCTGCGCAGCGCGCTACGGTTGCGGCGCAGTAGCAAAAAAACGCGATCCAATGCAGTCAGGTACTTGTTTTTGCTCGCTTTTGTGTGCAAGCTAGTAGCTACACAAACTTCCGTACGCGGGATACCCTTGTCCGCTGCGTGAAGGTGCACCCAAACACGCGCAGCGGCGACCCGCTGGAGGCAATCGGATGGATGACGTTTTCAAGATGTACGCATTGAGTGACGGCGCCCCCCTCGGGGATGAGGAAAGTTTCGGTCACGCCCAGGGCGACGATTTTGCAGACGAAGAAGAGGACGCTGGCGGCGGCTCCGTTCAGACCTCATCGGACGATGACGAAGAGATCGAGGAAGATCTAACGATAGTGGCGGAGCCCATCGTGGCCACGCCGCAAGCCCGCAAGCCTGCCGCAAGAAAGGCCCCGGCCAAAAAAGCGGCAAAGAAGGCTCCCGCGAAGAAGGCGGCCGCCCCAAAAGCCCCGGCCAAGAAGGCCGCAAAGAAGTCTGCAAAAAAAGCAGCAAAGAAGACTGCCAAGAAGGCCGCAGGCAAGAAGGCAGCCAAGAAAGCTCCTGCGAAAAAGAAGTCGGCTGCCAGGAAGGCCTCTTCGCGCAAATCCGCCAAGAAGGCATCGAAAAAGGCGGCAAAGAAAGGCATCCGGAAGAAGAAATAGCCGGCAGAGAACAGTCAGCGCCAGCAAACTGGCCCGCTTCGGCGGGCCAGTTCGTTTCTGGCATTAGATTTGAGCGCAGCCTATAGCGGTTCCGGAGTTGCTGTATCCCGCAGGCACGCCGCTGAGTGGCATTTTCCTCAGGAAAAAATGCCACCTTCCGCAGTCCTCAAAAGGGCACGGTAACTCCAAAACCGCTCAATGCCACGCCGTTGCATTTCGCCCTTTTTCGTTCACTCGAGCCCGTTTGCCCACGGGCCGCGATAAGTGCAATCCTCAAGGCATGAACTCGCGAATCACGCTCGCTGCATTCATGCTGGCCTTCTTCTGCTGTCTTTCCTCTGCGGCTCAGGACAAGGGCTACTGGCGCGCTGCCAGCACCAACTCCAAGGCCATTACCGGCGACATTTCCATCGGCGACGACAAGGTCTTCATCAATTTCCTCGCTTTCCGCATCGCGCAGGCCCGCACGCTGGGACCAGCCGAAGTAGCCGCCGCCTTTGACGCCGACGTGAACGCCGGCGGAACCGGCGAGCTCTACCACCTCAACGTTCCCGCCGACCGGCGCTTCTTGCACCACAACACGCTCTGCGGCACTGAGGAAACGCAGTGGATGGCGACCTATGTCTCCGGACGCACGCTGCAGGTGGCCTTCTTTTC
>JASIJX010000616.1 GCA_030049955.1 Acidobacteriaceae bacterium | reverse complement strand
TCCGCCTGGTGCTGGTGATGATGGATGGCGGCGCACGCATGGACGAACATCACGCCGACGGTTCGGTTTCCGTTCAGGTTCTGCGCGGGTCAATCCGCCTGCGAGCCGACAGAGCGACCGAGGAGATTCAGAAGGGCCAGATCCTTACCATGCCCCCGTCCGTGAAGCATGACGTCGAGGCGCTCGAGCCCAGCGTCTTTCTGCTTACCCTTTCCTGGCCGGACAGCGAAAAGTTGAAGCGGATGCCGCATCGCGGTTACGGATCTTAGCAGCTCCGGATTTGCTCCGCGATTTTCTGAAAGCCGAGGATCTTGACAGCCATTTTTTTCGCGGCTTTCAGCGAACCCAAAGCCGGCTACATTTTTTTCTTTTTCAAAAACTAAGTGTGGGGAATAAAGAGGTTAGAAGCTCGGATTGCGCAAGTGTCTGAGAGCAAAGCGTCGAGTTTGCAAGTGTTTGAAAGAAAGCAAGATCGGTGCTTGCGCGCGATTCACGTTGTCGTATTCCGATTTCAACGTAGCAAAAACGAACCGAATTCACGGCAATGTTTGCGAAAAAAATTTCGCGTAGTTTGTTAGCCCGCATGCGCACTGCCTCATGAGCTGAAGCCGCGCGATTCTTGGGGCGCTTAATGTACGAACTAGAGCCCGTACTCTTCGCGGACTGAAGCCCGTACCGTTCAAGACTTCGAAACTGACCTGACCCACGCCCGGCAATTTGTTCGCGTCCGGCCCTCGCCGCATGTAACCTGTGTATGGATGGCTGACACGGCCGAGGTGAAAAAGAAGCTAGAATCCGCCACGTTTCCCAACCTGGAGACGATGATGGAGGGGTATGCTCGCGCTGCTGCCGAAGTGGCCCAAAGCCAGTTCCGCCGCACCCTCGACTTCACTTCCGATTCCGTTGACCGGCTCGATGAAATCGTCGTGATGGTTGGCGATAGTCCCGAGGTTGACCTTGAGTTTGAAGTGCGCCTGTGGGGAAGTTACCTGGGCGAATTGCTGCGCCGCCGTTACGCGGGCTCGTGGGAGATGACGGTGTATCCAGGGAACCTGCCGGAAGCGAAGGAACGCGGCCCGGTTTCGGTGCCCGCCGTCGAAGTCCGCGGCTCGCGGCTGTTTCCGCTGATGAAGGTTTATCGCCGCCTGACGATGGGCGAAGAAGACGACCTGCGCACCTTCTACACAATGGTCACGGGAAGGCTGGGAAATCCGGCGCAGGTGAACTGAAGCAGGGAGCAAGGGAGCAAAGGCTCAGGGTGTTGGCGCGGAAGGATTCTGCGCGTGGATGGGCTTCTGTGCGACAATAATTGTCGAAGGAAAGCGCGCAGGGGAAAGCGCGCAGCGCGAGATTCGCGTGCGGAGGGTATTCGAATGGGTGATCTACTTCAGCCTTGGCATCTGATTGTGCTGGCCGTGGTTGCATTTCTGTTGTTCGGGGCCAAGCGGCTGCCGGAGCTGGGCAAGGGATTGGGCGAGGGATTGAAGGGATTCCGCGAGGGCATTCGCGGCATCACCGATCCCGCTCCGACTGCGCCGCCGGTGCAGCAGCAAGCGGCGGTTCAACCGCCGGCGCCGCCCGTGCAGACCGCGCACATCGAGCAGAAGTAAGCGCCCGCTCTTGGGCCTCGGGCTTCAAACCGCGCCGCGGGTTGCAGGAGCGGTTTAAGCAACGCCGGTTCGAGTCAAATTCCGTTTAGCAATTTTGTTTGAGCAAAGGCCCGCGCTTCGATGCGGGCCTTTCTGTTTGCGCGCTGTCCGACTGGCAGGTGCAGCAAATCAGCGGCTCAACTCAGCGGCTCAACAGCGCCACCGCCGTAAGCGCCAATACGATGCCGCCAAGCTGCCGGCGCGACGGCCGTTCGCGCACAAACAGCGCCGCCAGCAGAATGGTCCCCGCGGGATACAGCGAGCAGATCACTGCGGCCGCATCGAGGCGACCGAATCGCGCCGCGCCCAGATAGAAGAGATTGCCCGCCGTATCGAGCAGGCCGGCGGCAGTGCCGATGAGCACCCAGTCGCGGGCAATCCCGCGCCCGCCTGCAGTGGGCTGAACGGCAAGCACGACCAGAACGAGCGCAAGTACGCCGGCGGCGCGGGCGATCGCCATAATGGCGACGAAGCCTCCCGGACCGGACAGATTGAAACTGGTCAGATTGAGCTCTGCCAGGTGGAAGAGAATGAGCTGCAACCCGAAGCCCGCGCCCGCAATCGCCCCGAAGGCGAGCGCCGCCGCCGGCGTCGCGGAGGTCCCCGTAGAAGGTTGGTGCGTGATGAGCCAGATGGACGCGCAGCCGCAGGCAAGCCCGGCAGCGCTGACCGGCGACGGCAAGCCGTAATGGATCGCCGAAAATAGAACCGGGACGAGCGCTGTTACCAGTCCGGTGAGCGCTGCCGTGAGCCCCATCGCGCCCATGGCCAGAGCGTGGTAAAACAACGCGAGAGCAAACGCACCCTCAAAGCCGCCGATCGCGGCCAGCAGCGTGGCGTGAGGTCCCGGCACGGCCAGATGCATAGCCAAGCCGACCACAATGAGGACGAAGAGCGGAACAATCTGGCCGGAAAGAGTGACAAGCAGCGCGGGAGCTTTGCGCGCGCCGATGCCGCCTACAAAATCGGAACCGCCCCAACTGGCCGCGGAGAGCAGACCGAGGCCGGTTGAGGCGGTGGGTGTATTCACGCGATTTCTAGCGCCAGGCTCTAGCGATAGTCCTGCGACGAGGGGTAATAACCCGGCTTGGCCGTCACCACCAGATTGGGCCGGTCTACCAGCACGGTGATATTGCGGTACTTGCCGTCGTAGATCGACTCGTGGCTCAGGTAGCCCAGCGTGTACTGGTTGCGCACCTGTGCGGCGATCGTGGCGTAGCTCTTCTCGATCCCGTTCACGCCGTTCTGGGCGTCCAGGTCGCCGCCGGTTGCCGCGGTGTACTTGTACAGGATGTTGTCGTACATCTGGAACGGCAGGTGGAAGCGGTCGAGCCAGCCCTCGCCAAATTTCGCCGAGTCGCCCACCAGCGTGCCATAGACGGCGATCTTATTCGTTTGCAGGTAGCGGACGACTTCCTTCCACGTGGCCTTGCTGCCGTACTCCTTGCCGTCGCTGATCACGTAGATGACCCGCCGCCGTTCTTTGGGCCGGGTGGAGAGTTCCTTGGCCGCGGCCAGAATGGCGTCGTTCAGCGTGTGAATCTCCTTGGGGATCGCGATCAAGCCGTCCTGTCCGGTAGAGCGGCCCGGCTGGATGTTCGGATCGACGCACGAGCCGTTTTTGTAGATCGGGCAGCCGGCCATCGGGCCATCATTTATCGGGACCAGCGGATCGCTTCCCACAGCCTGAGCCAGCGAAAGCACCGCCGGCAGCCGCTGGCTCTGCGCGCCGGTAAATCCGGTCCACTCCTTGGCCCCGTTGGTGTAGGTAAATACCGCGGCTTCGTCAAACGGCGTGAGCGCGCCCTGGATGGACCCCATCGACTGGTTCACCCTGTCCATCACATTGGAGGGAAGGGTCTGATCGATGACGAATGCCACTGAGAGCGGCGCCGGATCGACACTGAAAACGCGCAGCGGCGCATATACGTTGTTCTCGTAGACCTTGAAATTGCGCCAGGTGAGCCCTGCCACCGGATTGCCCTTGTTGTCCTTCACGGTCACTGGGACTTCCACGAAGTTCACGTTGACCACAAAGCGGGTCAACGCGCCTTCGCCGGTCTCCGGCGGCGCCTGATTCTGGTCCTCAGGGGTGGGAGGCTGTTGCGCAGCGGGTGGAGCTGTTTGGGCTGGTTCCTGCTGGGCGGGCTCCTGCTCCGGCGCAGGCGGCTGCTCGGGCGGAGCCGGTTGCTGGTCGGCGGCCGGTTGGCCAGTGCCGGAAGAAGATGTCGGGCCAGTCGGCGGCTCATTAGCCCCTTCGCCAGGCGTGATTGGACCTTGCACGCCCGGAAGCGTGGCGCCACCGGCCTGCGGCGTGGGGGCGTCGGGGACATTCGACGGCTGTTTCTGCTGCTGCGCCCTCGCCAGGCTCAACGTAATTCCTGCGCTCAACAGTAAACCCAGCGCCATTGCCCCAACGCGATGCTTCACAGCCACTTGCCTCCCCTGATTGCCCTTATAAGTGTATTCAGAACGCCGCAGATCGCGCGCAATATTCGCCGCCATCCCGCCGCACCTGTCAGAGTATCAGACGCGCCGAATCGGCGCAGGTTGCTCCATGGGGCGGGCGCTAGGCGTAAGCCCCTTGAATCCTTACTGCGATTGGGGCTACCTTAAGGATGCGATTTTTCGTCTAATGGGCCAGTATGTGTGTGCGCTGGGGATATATCGCTTTCCTTTTTGCCGTGCCGTGGTTAGCTGTGCCGGGCTCAGCCCAGCTTGCGCCTTCACCGGATGCGCCTCCCGTGAGCCACGCGCCGGCGCAGCCGGCCAATGACCAGTCCGTCGCCACTTTCAAGGTCAACGTAAACCTCGTCGATCTGTTCTTTACCGTCAAGGACAAGAACGGCAACCTGGTTCCGCACCTGACGAAGAGCGACTGCAACGTTCTCGAGGACAAAGTCCCGCAAACGCTCAAGAATTTCGTGGCCGAAACCGACCAGCCGCTTACGCTCGGCATCCTGCTTGACACCTCGGGCAGCCAGTATCGCGTGCTGCCGCTCGAACAGGACGCCGGGTCGCAGTTCCTCGACCGCGTTCTGCGCACGAAGGACGAGGCGTTTCTAGTTTCCTTTGATGTCAATGTCGATCTGCTGCAGGACTACACCAATAACCCGCGCGAGCTGGCCCACGCCATGAACAAGGCGCAGATCAACGACGCCGGCGGCAACGGAGCGGGCGGAATTCCCGGCCTCGGCGGCGGCCCCGTACCCACGCAGGGCGATCCCAAGGGCACGCTGCTCTATGACGCCGTCTATCTGGCCTCCACCGAGAAGCTGAACCAGGAGACCGGCCGCAAGGCCATCATCATCCTCACCGACGGCGAGGATGAGGGAAGCAAAACCAAGATCGGCGACGCCATTGCCGCCGCGCAGCGGAACAACGTCATCGTGTACGTGATCCTCATCGCCGATCGGGCCATGTACTGGAGCCAGGGGATGGCCTACACCGGCTACTCGGCCGCCAAGCGCATTGCCGAAGAAACCGGCGGCCGGATCATCGACGTGGGCAACAACGGCGACAAGCTGCGCGCCGCCTTCGAACAGATCGAGGACGAGCTGCGCACCCAGTACGTGGCAAGCTACTCATCCACCAACAAGAAGCTCGACGGCACATTCCGCCACATCGCCGTGCAATGCGGCGATGGTAACAAGGTGCAGGTACGCAAGGGCTACTTCGCCATGGCTCCGCAGCCGGGCAGCGACCAGTAGACCAGTAAACCAGCCGGCGCCCCCAATTCAGTTCGCCTGGTCAGTCCGTCCGGTGAGTGTCCGTCCGGCGGGTGTACATCGCTTGTCTCGTTTCGAGACAAGTCTGTTCAATCCGCGATCAACCAGCGGTCGCGGATTCCAATTCTGTCTTATTTCGGGACAAAGCGATTACCAACGGATTACCAGCGAATGCAAACGCGTAATCTGGCGCGCGATTCGGAGCATCGCCTACTATCGGCGCAGGTAGGAAAAACTTGAGAGGCCGGAGAAAAAAATCTCCGAGCCGCTTCTCCCATCTGCTCCCGAGGTGTCCGCATGAGAATCGACTGCGAGGTACTGGAATCCTACGAAATCAGCCCCCGTTTCCGCAGCATGATTGAAGAGCGCATCAAGCGCCTGGAAGAAGACGCCGTTCGCGACGAGGCGACGCTTGAATCGCTCACCGACGGCGATCACGTCCGCCGGCAGTTGCGGCTGGTGGCCGCTGAGCGCGCCGAGGCTCTGCGCATGCGCCTGTTCCTCGACCACGCCAGAACGCGCAAGCGGTAATCCGTCGCCTGATTTTTCCGCTCGCGAGCGCGTTGCCGCTGAAGATATCTACCGGACTTTTCGAAGCTTCCCCATTCTCCTTCCCCATATCTTGGGGCCGCGATCCGCAACCAATCGCGGTCCTGCTTTTTCAGTCCCGAAAAAGACCGGCCAGACAGTTGAGGGCTGAATCGTTTTGCTCCGCTGGCGCATATTGACGGTATGCCTGACCCAACCGAGCTCGACTACTTCGTAGTCGATGTCTTCACAGAAACTCCGCTGACCGGCAACCAGCTGGCTGTGGTGATGAACACCTGCGGCCTCGGCACAGATCGTATGCAGGCCATTGCGCGCGAGTTCAACCTTTCCGAGACTACGTTTATCGAGCGCCGCCCGGCGGCCGTTGAGAGCGAGGAAGGCGTGCGCGTGCGCATTTTCACCACCCAGGAGGAGTTGAACTTCGCTGGGCACCCGACGCTGGGCACGGCCGCAATTCTGAGGACGTACGCGCCCGAAACAGTCAATTCTGTGGCTGGGTTTGTCGCCGGGCAGGATACGGTCACGCTGGCGCTCAATGCGGGCGCCGTGCCGGTGCGCTTTGCATTCGAGGGACGGAACGGGACCTTGGGCCACGGCGTTATGACGCAGCGCGATCCCGAGTTCGGCGCAGAACTTGATCCGGCTTCCGTCGCGAATTTTGCCGGCCTTGAGCGTGGCGATCTGGATCCGGCATTGCCTCCGCAAGTCGTCTCCACCGGCGCCGCATTTGCCATTGTGGCGCTGCGCTCGGTCGACGCGCTTGCTCGCCTGCGGGTCGATCAGCAGGCCGCTACACCGTGGCTACGCGAGCGCGGCGCGCGGTGGTTTTATTTCCTTGCCCCTTCACCTGACCAAAGCCAAGGCTCCACGCAGTGGCGCAGGCAGAGCTGGAGAGCGCGGATGCAGTTCTATGGCGGCGAAGATCCGGCCACCGGCTCAGCCGCGGGATGCGCCATCGCTTACCTCGTCAGCCGTGGCGCGGCCGCACCGGAGCAAAAGATTCATCTGCGCCAGGGCGTGGAGATCGGCCGGCCCAGCGATCTTTACCTTTTGGCACGGGTGGTTGACGGCAGGGTCACCGATGTCCGTGTCGGAGGCAGCACTGTTCTTGTGGCAATCGGGCGGCTTTTCCTGCCCTGATGCACAATCTTTCAACAAACCTTCAACAGGGCAAATGTAACCAGGTGTTAACCCTAGGTCCTTTCGTAATGTTTCAGTTTGGTTTTCAACCCTTTCTTCGCTTCTCTTTCTCTCTTTTCCTGCTCGCCCGCTGCCCGTAATCTTCCCTTTCATTGAAGCAGTTCCATAGGCGCTTTTGTGGAGTCCCCTTGAGCGTCAGGAAACCAAGCTGACGTTAAACCGGTCTGCTGCGCTTCGCAGTCAGGCTGCCAATTTGGCGTGAGGATGCTTGAGCACGCTCGGTAGCCATGTTGCGGAATTCAGGGGGGGGCCGGTTCCGCATGAGCCCGCCGGGCCACCGGGAAATGCCCCATGACGAGCATCACCGCTTCCGGAGCGGCGCAGGGAATTCCTGTCCACACCCGGGGCCCTTACAAAAAACTCAGCGAAGGAGCAGTTGCAGAAGAAATATGCGTCCAAAGAAGGTCATTCTGTGTGTCGACGACAATGAGCAGGATCTATCAGTGCTCAAGTTCATGCTCTCTACCAACGGTTACCGGGTGCATGGAGCTTCGAGCGGCCAGGAAGCCCTCGGCATTTTCCCCAGTCTGCAGTTGGACCTGGTACTGATTGATTTTGCGATGCCCCAGATGAATGGAAAGCAACTGGCGGAGCGCCTCAAGCGGATGGCTCCTCATGTTCCCATGATCCTGCTGGGCGACCCGCAAGCTATGGGCGGCGAGATACACGTGGCCGATGCCATGCTGGCCAAGAAGAACTGCTCGCCGCAGGAGCTGCTGGAGCGGGTTAAGGTGATGAGCGCGCGCAAGCGCGGCCCGCGCAAGGGCGCGCATCGACTGGCGCAGGCGCAAGAGCTGGCGCAGGCCTCGTAAGCCGGCATTTCCTGAAGGTTTTCCCCTGAGCAGGTTGAGTTTACCTGAGCAGGTTGAGTTTAAAGGAGGCTTTGCCTCCAGAGGATTGCCTGTCATGGTCTGGGTGGTGGGATCCGGGCTCTCCAGCGGATCTCTTCCGGACTGACAGCAGAGGCGCCGGCCGATGCCGGCGCCTTTCATCTTTGCAGGGGAAGATAATTTGCCTGGCGCGTCAGCTGCGGATTTTCTCTGCGCGCGATGCGAATCTCCATGGCAACCGGCGGGCAGAATTCATTCTGCCATCACCGCCGCTGCGTTTTTTCTTGACGACCGCCGACACTCCCGTCATACTCCCATCGTTATTACCCTGGCTCATATCTCTCGTCGCCAGTGAAAGCAGGCATATTTATGGATCTTGTTCTTTTGCGCCTCCTGTTTGTGGTGGTCCTCGCCACAGTCTGCTGTTTCCTGCATCCCTTCGGAATCCAAAACGGCTGGTTGGCTGCGGCCGTGGGAGCTGTGGGCGCTGGCGCCGTCATCATCTTCGAGTTGCGTGTCCGTGCGCTTTCTCTGCGCCGGCTGATCGGCGCGGTGGCCGGCAGCGTGCTGGGCATCTTTGGCGCGGCGCTCTTCTGCCTGGTACTGCGCACCGCCCCGCTCAGCCGCGAAAACTCCGCCGTGCTGCAGATTTTTGTCCTGCTGCTGATGACCTACGTGGGCCTGCTGGTGGGTACAAACAAAGGCGACCTGCTGAACCCCGCTGCGCTGGGAACGCTGTTTGCCGCCGACCGGCCCACGAGGCGCACCTCCAAGGTGCTCGATACCAGTGTCATCATCGATGGCCGCATCGCCGACATCGCCGAGGCCGGCTTTATCGACGGCATCATCGTTGTGCCGGAGTTCGTGCTGAGAGAGCTGCAGGTGGTCGCCGACTCAACCGACGGGTCTAAGAGACAAAGAGGCCGGCGCGGGCTCGATATGCTGCAGCGAATGCAGTCGAACAGCTCGCTCCAGGTGCAGATCGTTCCGGACGACTTTCCGTCAATCCGCGAGGTCGATCTCAAGCTCCTCGAGCTGGCCAAGAAGTGGGAAGCCAAGGTGGTCACCAACGACTTCAACCTGAACAAGGTCGCTCACCTGCATCACGTCGAGGTCCTGAACATCAACGACCTGGCGAACGCCCTCAAGCCCGTAGTGCTGCCCGGCGAAAAGATGAGCGTCGTCATCCTGAAGGAAGGCAAGGAGTACAACCAGGGCGTGGGCTACCTGGACGACGGCACCATGGTGGTCGTCGACCACGCGCGCAGGATGATCGGCCGTCCCGTGGAGATCTCCGTCACCAGCGTTCTGCAGACGGCCAGCGGCAAGATGATCTTCGGCAAGATTGATGAGAATGGCCGCACCACCGCGACTGCCACAACGGCAGAACCGGCAGAAGCGCGCTGAACCAACGCCGAACTAAGAATCAGACGGCCGAGGCAAGCCGCCGCATCAGCCGCTCCTTCACCTCCGGCCACTCGGCCGCCACGATCGAATACCGGTAGGAATCGCGTGGAATGAAATCCGCGGCCATGCGGTGTGCGCGCAGCACGCCTTCAAACTTCCCGCCGATGCGCTCGATCGCTGCCTGCGACCGCCGGTTGCGCGCGTCGGTGTGCAGGCAAACGCGCACCACGCCCCAGCGTTCGAAGGCATGCGACAGCATCAGCAGCTTGGCCTCGGTATTGGCGGCCGTGCGGATGGCCGGCGCCGTGAGCCAGGTGTAGCCGATCTCGCACACGTCGGGATCGCGCCGCCCATGCCGCTCGTGTCCGGCTGGCCAATTCCAGCGAGCCATATCGAAGAAGCGCGTCGAGCCGAGCACCGCGCCATCCGCCGCACACACGGTGACAAACGGCAGGGCCGTGCCCGCATCGCGCCATTCGAGGGCGGTTTCAATGTATGCGCGCGCCGCGGCCACGGTTTGCGGCACCGGGCTCCATTGATAGATCGACGGATCGACAGAAGCGGCCGCGGCCAGCGCCTCTGCGTGGTGCAGCTCCAGCGGCTCAAGCCGCACGTGGCGGCCTGCAAGGACGGGAAATGTTTTGCTCATTGCCGCAAGTGTACACGCGGCTGGGAGGCAAGCTGGCTCCCCACCCTGGCGGCGCAGTTGTTTTTTGCGGCTGAGGTGGGGTGGTGTGCAGAATGCCGGCTTAAGGCCGCTATTGGCACGAATGCAATACGAAGGGAAAAGCGGGCAGGATATTGCCGCAACTTAATACTTCGGCACCGACGGATCTACCTCGTTCGACCACGCCGTGATGCCGCCGGCCAGGTTCCACACCTTCTCATAGCCGGCCTGAGCAAGGAACTCCGCGGCGCGCTGGCTGCGGCCGCCGCTCTTGCAGTGGATCACGATCTCACGCTCGCGATCGATCTCGCCCATCCGCTGCGGAACCTCATTTAGCGGAATGAGCCGGCCGCCGATATTCGCCGTCTGGTGCTCCCACGGCTCGCGCACATCGACAACTTCGATCTGGTCGCCGCGATCGAGCCGCTGCTTGAGCTCGGTCGCCGTCATCTGCGGAATTCCATTTTTCACTGCATTCTCCTTTTGGTTGGCGGGCGCCCAGGCCGCAAAACTGCTCGTAGTCAATCAACCTTGTGATTGTGGGATCGCCGCAGGCCGGGCACTCGGGATTCTTCTTCAGCTTCAGCTCGCGAAAGCGCATGGCAAGGGCGTTGACCAGAAGCAAGCGCCCCGCGAGTGAATCACCACTTCCCAGGATAAGCTTTGATGACCTCGGTTGCCTGAATCACTCCCACCAGCCCAGGGAGAATCCCCAGCACGCCGCCTTCGGCGCAGCTTGGCACCGCGCCCAGCGGAGGCGGCTCGGGATAGAGGCAGCGATAGCACGGCCGCTCGCGCGTGGCAAAAACGCTGGCCTGGCCCTCAAACCGGAAGATCGACCCATACACGTTCGGCGGGCCGGTGAGCACGCATGCATCGCTGACCAGATAGCGGGTGGGAAAGTTGTAAGTCTCCGCTCCCAGTCCAGCGAATCGGCAACCGGGGGCGGCGCAAACAGGAACGGCCCGGTCGCCCGGGCCGTCTCGAGTTCCACAATTGCTCTACTGCTGGTGCGTCTTCACATCCTGCGGTTTCTCGCTCGCCTTCGCGGCCGGTGCGCTCATCGGTTTCGGCTTCCAGAACTCCGGATTTGCCTTTACCCACTCCGGCGGCGCATAGCTCTGCCGCGGGTTGATCTGGAACAGCTCTGAACGGCTGCTCTCGATGCACGCCGCGGCCAGTTCGTCCAGCTTCTTCATGCCGTCCGGACCCATCGCCTCGATGAACTTCTTGTCCTCGGCAAAGCCCTGGTCGATCTCGGCCAGGTCTTTGTCTGCGCTGAACAGCACGTATTCGTCCCCGCCGCCGTATTCAACCTCGTACATCGCCCAGTTGGCGCTCGTGCCAGCCTTCTGGTGCGCGTCAATTACCATCTTCACCGCGTCGGTCCAGTCCTTGTGGTGGCCGGGGTGAAGATGGAATACGGAAACTTCCATGAAACGCGCGTGCGACAGGTCCGCGTTCACGCGCAGGCTCATGTCTGGCTGGTAAACAAGCACGTACTGGTCGAATTCCGTCTGCAGCTCGCCGTCCGCAGCATCCAGACGGTCCAACTCGCCGGCCAGCACCGTGTTCTTCTGCTGCGCATCGTTGTCCTTCTGCCAGTCTGCAAACGAGTCGTATCCCATCAGGAACACAGCGCGGCTTCTTCCCGACAGCGAGTTCAGCGCCACATAATGCGTGGGCCACTTGGCGCGTGTCATTGCTTGCACAAAGCCGCTCTCAGACCTGTCATGAATCGACCCTGCCTTGCCCGGTTTCAAATACTCTTCCTGGACCACCAGCACCTTCGGTGGCGCCGTCATTTGCTGCGCCGCGCACACTCCGCACGTTGCCGCAGCCATTGCTGCCGCAATAAGGACACACTTCGAGTTCATCATCGAACGACAACCTCCTGGATTTCGGTCAGAGAACTCCGTGCGGAGGGAGAAGGGAAAGGAACAAGGAACGCAGGCGCTCTAAGGGTAAAACGATTATCCCGGCCCGAAGCTGGCTTGTAAAGAGCTTATTTTGTCAAAAAATCGGTGCGTGAAATCAGGCTGCCTCGTTTCCGTCCATTACCCATTTCTCCCTTAACCGTTTATTACCGTTTCCTCCCTAAAGCGTTTGTCCTCTTCCGTGGTGCCCGTCAGCCGGAACGATCGAACAGCTCCCGCGCGTCCGGCTCGCACTTCCACGATCGCGTAGCTCGCCCCGATCCAATGCGCGCCGGCCAGATCCGTTGCTGACCATGAAGCTTCACAATCTGGATGCGAATGATAGAAGCCGGCGACCTCGAGCCCACGCCGCCGCGCTTCGAGAGCAATGCCGACCAGGTCGCGCGAGCCGATCTCATATTGCGTGCCTCTCGCGTCATCTCTGGCAGCGTTTTCCACCGCAATGGACGAGATCACCTGCCAGTCCTGCCCATCCGAACGGCCAAGCATTGCCCCACAGCACTCTTCGGGGTACGCAGCCTGGGCGTGCGCGCGCATTGCGGCGGCAACAGTTTCCGGCAGTTGCAATGTGGTCATCGGTTGCTCGCCTCGCTGGCCCTCGATTGCAGCCCACTGCGCCGATATGCGAGATTGAAAGGGAGCGCAGGTGTTTTTCCATCTTCGCAGAGGGGCTTCGCAGATGGGCTTCCTAGATGGGCCCTGCAGACCGGCCTCAGAGATTGGAACCTCTCAATGAAACGCAAATCACGCCTTCCCAGCTTCGACCAGACGCTCGACATTCTGCGCAACCAGGGTTTCGAGGTCAAGGCGCTCAAAGAGGGCCGCGCGCTGGTGAGCAAATACAGCGCCGGCGCGGTGCTTGCCCCGGGCAAGGATACGCCGGTGGCCTTGGCTGTGCGTCCGGGCGCGATCGTTCAAGGCGAAGTGGCGCGGCTGGTCGATCGCGGCTACCAGAAGTTTATTAAGACCTCCCAACATGAGCTGCCGGCCACGGCTGCTCAGTTGCAAGCCATCCATACATTCGACGAGGAGCTGAAGGAGCTGGCCGGCGGCATCAGTCTCTACAACGAATCGCTGGGAACCACTAGCGACCGTTATCTGTACGATCGCCTCGAAGGCCGAGAAATCGAAGGCCGCGAGGCTGCGCCGGCTGCCAGGGCCACGCGTCCCTGGGAGCTGGGCGGCGGCCACTAGCCCAAAAGTCGCAGCTATTGCGCCGATTTGGGAAAGCCGTACCGGCTAATTACCGTCGATATTACTATCAATGGGTTTTCGCTCCGGAACCATCGCTTCCGGGCCGATGGTCCAGTATGGGACACATAGCGTGTTCGGAGGCGCGAATGGCGCAGCCTTCCATTCCAATGGACATTCCGGGAGTGCGCCGGCGCTCCAAGCGGGACGATCGCCGCTCTCATCCGCGGCTGCGCTGCCATGGCGTAGCCGAAGTCGTCCTGCTGCGCCTCTATCGCAAGCTTTCCGGGACGCTGCTTGATCTGAGTGTCGGTGGCTGCTGCATTCAGACGGATGCGCCCATTCCATCCATCGAACGCCCTTCGGTCGAGGTGCAGCTCATCGTGAACGGCATCACGCTGCGCGTCGCCGGCATCATGCGCAACGTGCGCCGCGACCACTACGCCGGCATCGAGTTTGTGGACGTAACGCCGCGCAAGGCCGAGCAGATCATCGAGCTTGTGAAGGAGCTGATGGAGCGTCAGGTGGACTGCCGCGCTCATCTTGATTCAAATTCCGAGGAAAACTAGCGGCCGTCGCTACCGCCGTGCCCGCTCGCGCTGCAGCTCGCGATACACCTCGCTCTTTGAAAGGCCCCGCTCGCGAGCTACGCGCTTGAGCGCTTCCTTTTCGTCAATCCCCTCTTCCGATTGCATCCGTGCAATCCGCGCCGCCAGCGTCTCGGTCGGGTGGTCTTCCTTTTCTGCGCCGCGCGCGGGCGCTTCCACCACGAGCGTTATCTCCCCGCGCACCCGCTCGCGGCCGGCCAGCGCGGCGCGCACCTCGGCCACCGTGCCGCGCAGGAACTCCTCGTGTAGCTTGGTCAGCTCGCGGGCCAGCGATACGCGCAGCCCGGCTCCAAAGACAGCCTCAAAGTCTCCAAGCGAATCGAGAATGCGGTGCGGCGCCTCGTAGAAGACGAGGGTGCGCGCGGTCTCGAGCCGGGCGTTGTTCAATTCCCGCGCCAACGATTCGAGAAACGTGCGCCGCGCGCCGGCTTTTTCTGGCAGGAAACCGAGAAACCGAAAATCGGCTGCGGGAAGCCCCGAAGCCGCCAGGGCAGCCAACGCCGCGCTGGCCCCTGGCACAGGAAATACTGTCACGCCGGCGGCGATCGCCTCCCGCACCAGCCAGGAGCCGGGGTCGCTCACGGCCGGAGTGCCGGCGTCTGAAACCAGCGCAATGCGCGTGCCTGCTTTGAGCGCCTTTACCAGTTCGCATGCGCGCTCGTGCTCGTTATGCTCGTGGCAGCTTACGGTCGGCGTGGCGATCTCGAAGTGGTTCAGGAGCTTTTGCGTCTGCCGCGTGTCTTCGCAGGCGATGCGGTCCACGCCGCGCAGCACTTCGAGCGCGCGCAGCGTAATATCGCCCAGATTGCCGATGGGGGTAGACACTACATAGAGGCCGGGGGCAAGGAGTGTTTTGCTTGAGCCTTCATCCGACATTGGGAGAGCTCAGTCTCCGTTTTCCTGGCGGTCGAGACGGCGCTTCTCAGCCAGCAGCGCCATGGAGTTCATCAGGTTCTGCACGCTCACGATGCCCACCACGCGTCCACTGTCGGTTACGGGAATCAGCGCCAGCCCCTGCCCCGCAGTGAGCCTGCGAATGGTCGTGCCCAGCGTGTCCTCAGGCCGCGCCACCTGGAAGGCGCGCGACATCACCGACTGCACATAGCCGTTGCCGTCATTGCGCAGCGCGTCCACGATGCGCTGCCGCGAGACGATGCCCACGAGCTGTGGCCCGCGCACCACAGGGAACTCGTCCTGCAGCGAGTGCACGCAGCGCGAGAGCGCGTCTGCCAGGGTGTCGGAGGGCGAGAGCGTGGCAAAGTCCGTGAGCATGATCTCGCGCATGCGCACGGTGTCCACAACAGACTGGAACAGGACGCCCTGATCTTCGATCTGCGCGCCGATCATGATGAAGAACCCGGCAAGGACGAGCCAATAGTTATGCAGCAGCATGCCGCCCAACAGGCCCGCGAGCGAAAGCGCCTGGCCCAGACCCGCTGCGGCGCGGCTGGCCAGCGCGAAGCCGTGGTTGCGCGCAAACTTGCTGCGAATCAGGCGGCCGAAATCGAGCGGGTATGCGGGAACGAAGTGCAGCAGCCCAAGAAAGACCTGCATCCATACGATGCTGCGCAGCAGGTGATCGGGCGTAAGCAGCGGGCCGGCCAGCAGGTTCATACCGCTGGTTGCGCCCAGGATGGCGGCGGCAAGAATCAGCGCGGTGGCGAGGTTGGCGACCGGTCCGGCAAGCGCCAGCACAAACTGCCCCGCACCCTGGCTCGCGCCCTCCTGGCTTTCCGGGTTGGCGTAGGCAAACAGGCCGCCGAAGGGCAACAGCAGCACCGCGCGCAGGCGAAGCCCAAGCCACGCGGCCACCAACAGGCGGGCAGTTTCGCGCACGACAACCGCGCCAACGAGGATAAGAAACAGCGCCAGCCCTCGCGGCCACTGGGCCACGCCGCTGATGCCGAAAAAGACGAAGACGAGCAGCGGGAAAAATAGATGAACGCGTAGTTCCACGCCCATCCATTGGCCCATCGGAATCGACCATCCTCGCATGGTTCCGATTGTATTCGGTCAGGGCGATTTCGACGCGGTCCCCAGTCTTCGGCATCTTTGATTTAGTTCCTGGAACTGGGCGAAACCGGCGCAAACAATTCACGGACAATGGGCTCCGGTCCATTATTCTGATTCCCGATGCGCATCATCGCAGGACTCTACCGGTCGCGGCAGCTCAAATCGCCTGCAGGCCTGGCGACGCGACCCACCAGCGACCGGCTGCGCGAGACTCTCTTCAACGTTCTGGCGCCGCGCGTTGCCGGGGCGCGTTTTCTCGACCTCTACGCCGGCTCGGGCGCTGTTGGCCTGGAGGCGCTGAGCCGCGGCGCGGCTGCCGTCACCTTCGTTGAGCGATCGTCGGCCGCCCTCAGGATCCTGCGCGAAAACCTCCAGAGTCTCGGCATCCACGAGCACGCCCGCATCTACGCGGGAACGGCGGGTGCGTTTCTGCGCAGCGCCGAGCGTGGCGGCTTCGACGTCGTTTTTCTCGACCCGCCTTACGATGCCGCGCAGGAATATGAATCCGCGCTGACGCTGCTATCCGAATCGGCCGAAAAGTGGCTCGCCCCCTACGCAACCGGCGACGCAATCGTTATCGCCGAGCACCGCCGCAAGCAAAGCCTCGCCGGCCAGTATGGCGCGCTCAACCGCACCCGCCTGCTTGAACAGGGCGACGCGGCACTGAGCTTTTTTGTGAGGGGGATTGGTTCGTGATCCCCACCCCTTCCGCCGGAGAGCGCGGAAAGGATGAGGCGCGGAGCTGCGAATCCTGTCTTACCTCATTCCTTTCATTCCACCCTTGTTCTTTTCGAGATCCTTGGCTCCCTCCAGATGCTTCTCAAGCACCGGCAGCGCCGTCTCCGCGTAGGTCTTGATCGCCGGGTTCTCGGCGTCAACCGCCATCTTCTTGTAAATCTCAATCGCCTTGGTGTGCCCCGCAATCATATCCGCGATGTATTTGTGATCGAAGGCCGCGCCCTTCAGCTTCTGATACGGCCCGATGATCGCCTTGTTGTGCGCTTCGTCGATTGCGTTAGGCACCGTGAGGTTGGCCTGCTGCGCAGCGGCGGTCAGCTGCTGGAAGTCGTTGGTGTGGTCGGTCGCCAGCATCTTCCCATAGTCCTTCACGTCCTGCCGCTCAGCCTGATCCTGCGCCAACTGGCCCAGGTTGGCTTCCACCATGTCGGTCTGCGCGGCAAGGTCGACAAACTGCTGGTCGGTCATCGCGGCCTTGCCTCCCGCCTTGGGCTGGGCGTTGACAGCGATCGAAACCGACAGGCAGCAGACTGCGCTGGAGCAGCAGAGAAGGCTCAAAAGACGCTTCATGTCATTCCTCCGGGTTGGATGGTTTTTGTTAAAACAGCACAGCTACGCGAACTCATGCACGGCTTGAACCGCGGTCTTCGGCGAGCGATTTGTGCTCGCCGGGTGGCGGGCAACAGGAGCTCGGACCGAAGAGGCCGAAGAGATCGATGGGCTTACGGATCGCCCCGCGCCCAACATCCCGGCAGAAAATCAAATGCACACTTCTTCATCGAGTACGATGCACGTTTTCGGGCTGGGGTAGTGTGGAATTTTTTTGGCGCGGCGACATTTACGGGAGCGGGGCAAAACTCCG
>JASIJX010000099.1 GCA_030049955.1 Acidobacteriaceae bacterium | reverse complement strand
CAATCACCGCAACCGCTATTTGCTGCCGCAATAAACGCGCCGGGCAGCTTGTTACTCATGAATTGATACTCGAGCAGCGCGGAGACGCGCCTGGAGAAACGGACGCCCGCACCGAGGGTGAAGTTGCCGCCCCAAGTGATGAAGGGACGGTCATTGCCGAGGGGAGCACTGAAGCCGCCGCCCGCCTCCCAGGTAAGCCGTTGCATGATGTCGTGGCCGTGCCAGCCGTGGTAAGTGTCGTTGTCGCTCTGCGCATGCGCCGCAGAGCCGGCGGCTGGTGATGCCGAAGGCAACGCGGCACTCGATGGAACCGAGCCGTCGGCAATCTGGTACAGCCCGTCCTGGCTCGAGGACCAGACGGTAGAAGTGTCGGAAGAAGCTGTTGACTGATTTGCAGCGGATTGCGCGCTTATAGAAACGGTCGCAAGAAGCGATGCGCACACAAGGAAGAAGGCATACCTCATCAACGAAATCCCCTCACGAAAAGACATGTTGGACCTCTTTGAATCGAAAGTTGTCGTTAATATCCCGGGGGACTAGATTTTCCCCTTCTGTGGCTTAGACACGGATTTTTGGCCGAGGTTGCGTTTTTTGGAAGAAAATCGCTGTGTTCTCTTCGACTTACATTCGATTCCAGAGGCGAAAAGGCCGGAGCGGTACCCCGGCCCATCTCATTAAGGTTGCTACCCTTGGATATCAAACTGCTCGGGATGCAGCGCGGGGTCGCTCTTGAGAAGCACATTGCGGCCCACCAGCTCCTCGAACTCGTTCAGCCAGCGCGCGTTGTTGCTTTTGAGCACCTTTATTGTTTCCGGATGCACTCGCAACAGCACATCCGCACTCTCAAAGTGCTTGCGCATCTTGCGCAGCTCCACCCAAATCTCGTTGCACACCGTGGCGGGGCTCTTGACCATTCCGGTGGCCTGGCAAGTGTAGCAAGGGACGCTCAGCGTCCTCTCGAGCGACTGTTTGACGCGCTTGCGCGTGATGGCGACCAAACCGAAATCATTAAATTGAAGCACCTTGGTCGGAGCGCGATCGCTCTTCAACGCCTCCTCGAGCGCGGCCATCACCTTGTAGCGGTTCTTGCGTTCGTCCATGTCGATGAAGTCGATGACGATAATGCCGCCCAGATCGCGCAGGCGGATCTGGCGCACGATCTCCGGCACGGCGTCGAGATTTGTCTTGAGAATCGTGTCCTCAAGCCGCGCCGATTTGCCTACGTATTTGCCGGTGTTGATGTCGATTGCGACCAGCGCCTCCGTCTGGTTGATGACGATCGAGCCGCCCGACTTGAGCCAGACCTTGGAGCGCAGGGCCTTCGAAATTTCATCCTGAATGCCGAAGTGCTCGAAGAGCGGAGTTTCCTTGGTGTAAAGCTTGACGCGCCGGACAAGACTCGGCGAAAAGCGGTTGAGGAAGCGGACAATGCGCTCGTAATCAGTCTCCGTATCGACCCAGATGTTGGAAAAGTTCGCGCTCACCTGGTCGCGCAGGATGCGCTCGATGAGCGACAGATCGTGGTAGATGAGTGCCGGCGCCTTGGACTGATCGGAGCGCTGCTTGATCTCGTTCCACAAATTCATAAGGAAGCGCAGGTCGGCTCTCAATTCTTCTTCTGACGCGCCCTCGGCCGCTGTGCGGACGATAAATCCGCCCGAAGCTTCGCCGCGCTCATTGATCAGGATGCGCTTGAGCCGGTGACGCTCCTCGTCGGAGGCAATCTTGCGGCTGACACCCACGTGGCTTACGGTCGGCATAAAAACCAGGAACCTGCCGGGCAGCGCGATGTGGCTGGTGATGCGCGCGCCTTTCTTGGCGATGGGCTCCTTGGCGATCTGGACGAGCACTTCCTGCCCGGGCTTCAACAAGTCTGATATGACGGGCAGATCGGTGGTCTGCATGGAGCGGCGCGAGGGGCCGCGGCGCTCGCCTCTGGCTCCGCGTCCGCGGCGGCCGCGGTCACGCTCGCCAGTCCGGCGCTCACGCCGCGGCTGGCCTTCCTGCGCCGGAGCTGTCTGCGCTTCTTCTTCCCCGGCCTCTTCCTCGACGATGTCGTAAGCTTCATCGTCCTCGCCCTCGCTCTGGCCGAGCCTCATCTGAATACGATGGTCGAGATGCGCCTCCTGCAGCAGCTCGCCGAGGTCGCCGGTGCGGGCCTGGGCCAGCGTCTGCTCCTCGTAGTCGTCAAGCTCCGGCTCATCCGCCTTGTGGCGGCGCGGTGCGCTCTCGAACTCTTCCCCCTCAATGACTTCTTCCTCAATATGTCCTACGCCCGGCGCATAGGAAGACGGCGGCGCGGTCGCCTTGGCGGCCTGCGCCGGCTGCTCATGCTGCCCCTCCTGTTCCTTCTTCTTCTTGCCGCCCAGACCGAAGAGCCGGAAGCCGCTCGGAGAGGCGGGATCGACCCTGTGCGAAGCCGAGGCATCGCCTTCGTGCTCATTCTCGGCGGATTCTTCATCGTGTTTCGGCTCGTCCTCGGGTAGCGATTCGATCGCCGAAGGTGCGGTGGTCTCATGCGGGAACTCGATCTCGCGCAGAGCCAGCGGCTCGCTTTCTTCTTCCAGGAACTCCTCTTCTTCGATCTCGTCCGCCGATTCCTCTGGCAACGGCTGAGCGGTAAACGCCAGGGTCGGCTCAGACTCTGGCGTGGCTTCGTGCGCTGGCTCCGTTTGACGTTCGCGGCGGCGCGAGAACGACTCGCCGGGGAGCAATCCGCTGGCAGGGTCCCAGTCGAGCGGAACCTCAATCATCGTGGAGGGCTTGGATGTAGTCACCGGGCGGCCCGGTGCCGCGGCCTCAGCTTTCCGAGGCTCGGCCACCGGTGTGCCGCCGTATTTCGAGAGCTGCTCGCCGGGCAGGACGAACGGCGCTTGCTGCGCCGGCGCATGCGCGGCTGCAGCGGTATGATAGCCGGCCGGTTCGCCGGCAGCGTAGATATCTGCGGCGCTTTCCAGTTCTTCCTGGACTTCAGCCGCAGGAGTCAACTCCTGCTCGGAAGACCCGTCCTCATCCAAAACCTGCCGCGCGCCTTCCTGCGGCGCGCCGGTTCCGCGTCCGCCGCGGCGGCGGCGGCGTCCGCGCCAACGGCGTCCGCCCGTAGCTGCGCCTTCGGCCTCATCCTGCGCGGCGTGGTCCGGCACGGCCTGCCCGGCCGCAGGTTGGGCGGCGCCTGCACCCTCGGCGGCGAACTCTTCCTGTTGCGGCTGGCGTTCTCTCGCCTGGCGATCGATTTGCCGGTCGGCGTGGCGGCCTAACTGACGATCCTGCTGTTGCTGACGGTCAAGATGCTGCCGGCCGCGGTCATCATGCCGCCCATTGCCCTGGCGTGGCTCGCGGATTGGCGTGCCGCTCGCGGCAGCCTCTTCCAATTCCTCGGTGTCGGCCTGATCCTCGAGTTCGATGAAGTCGGTTACATAGAGAAATGCGTCGCGCTCCAGGCCAAGGTCGACAAACGCCGATTGCATGCCTGGCAAAACGCGCGTCACCCGGCCCTTGTAGATAGAGCCGGCCAGTGTGTATTCGTTTTCGCGCTCGTAATAGATTTCCGCGAGTTGATCGTCTTCCAAAATCGCAAGCCGCGTCTCATGCGGCGTGCTGGAGATACAAATTTCCTTTGCCATCGTACCTTTCCGTCCGGCAGCTCAGGGCCGCCGGCAACATGGCAAAACTGCAGACGATATATCCCCAAGCCGAGACACTCAAGTCGCCGCGACCATCAGGGAGCGGCGACCCTGTGCTGAGCTGAACAGGGCACATAATCTGCGGTTTTGCCCATAGCGGCAAGGTGAGATGGAAACGCGCGCGTGCGGAGGAAGGCATGGGCAGAAAGGACGACCTGAGATTTGCTGTGGCTCGGTTCACGGCCTCGCCGGGCGGCGAACCGGAGCGGTGCTCCAGCAGTAAAATACGGTAATCCGATGGCAGAGAGCTTGTGGCCCGCAATGCCGCATGCAGCGGCGGGGCTATTTCCACCTGAGCGGCGCCAGCTGAACCCGATTGCTTCGGAACTTCCGAAACAGGCTGACGGCCTGCGAGTCTCTGCGTGCTCATGAACCCAATCCTGCCCGGCGCGCGGTCCATCGGGACCTCGCCGGCAAAAACTTCAAAAAACCTATCTGACCGTGGGATGCATTCCCTCGCCAGTCAGGCACTTAATCTTGCGGACGACGCTATCCAAAGGGGACAGTGCCGCCTCAGTTTACGAACCGGCGCATCCTGATATTCATCGCAACGCCCAGAGCCAGGAACGTAAACAACACCGAAGATCCCCCGTAACTCATGAGTGGCAAAGGAATTCCGGTGACGGGCATAAATCCGATGACCATGCCGACGTTGACCGCGATCTGGAACGTCAACACCGCCACGACTCCCATGATAATCAGGGACCCGGGCAGGTCAGCGGCTGTTTGAGCGTTTTGAATCAAACGCATCAATATTCCGAAGTATAGCAGCAGCACGAAAACCGCGCCCACAAAGCCGTGCTCCTCGCTGAAGGCTGCGAAGATAAAATCCGTGTACGGGATGGGCAGAAAGTAGCCCTGCGTCTGGGTTCCCTTTTCGGTGCCCTTGCCCCAGACGCCGCCCGAACCAACGGCAATCAGCGATTGGCGGATCTGGTAACCTGACCCGCGGGGATCGTTGTCGGGATTGATGAAGCTGGTAAGTCTCGCCTTTTGATAAGGCTTGAGGATTTTTCCACTCGACCAGACACCCACAACCAGGCTCAGGCCGCAAACGATCAGAATCGTCGCCTGCCGGAGGCTGATGCCGCCCAGAAAGAGCCCTGCAACGAGAATCGGCGCATAGGTGAGCGTGGTTCCCAGGTCAGGCTGCACCAGCACCAGCACCATGGGAAAGCCGACCAGCGCAAAGGCCTTGAAGATCTCCCGCCAGGTCAGGTTGCGGCCACCCAGGTTGGCGAAGTACCGCGCCACCACCAGCACCAGAACGAGTTTGACCCACTCCGATGGCTGAAACTCAAATGGTCCGAGTGCGATCCAGCGGCGCGCGCCCATTACTTTGCGGCCGACGACCTTTACGGCCATGAGGGAGAGGACAAAGACGATATACGCCCACGGAGCCCAGTCGAGGAGCCGATGGTAATCGATCTTGGCCAGAATGAACATGCCCACCAGGCCGGCGGCAATCCACATGATCTGCTTGTTTTCAAAGCTGGCAAAGCGGGTGTGCACCGTGGTCGAGTGCACTTCGAGCACCGACAGCACGCACAAGCCCAGCACCATCGCGAGCAGAGACCAGTCGAAATCGCGGAAACTGAGGAAGCGGCGCATCAGTGGCTGTCTTCCCCCGCACGAATATTGGACCGCAGCGGCGAGACATGCAGCCAGGCCGGCAGCGTGGATTCAGCAAGCGCCTTGGCTGGTGCAGTCGTGTCCGGAACACTGGGCATGATCAGGAAATGGCCGCCGTGCAGGTCGGATTCCACAGGAGCATCCGGATGCCTGGGATCGGCCGGACGATCCTGCGACCATACCGCGCCCATCTCTACGGGCTTGGGTGCCGAAGCCTGCTCGAGTACATTGTGCTCCATCATGCGCTGCTTGTTCACATACACGGTCGCTACCTGAGCGGCCAGCCGAGCGGCGTTCGAGCCCCAGTCGCCATGCTCCCACAGCACGGCGACGACGAACTCCGGATTACGCCGGGGAATGACGCCCACAAACCAGCCATTGGGCCGCGTGTCCACGCCCTTGCCCATGTGCGCGAGAGCCGCGTGGCTGGCCACTTGCGCCGTGCCGGTCTTGCCGGCAAAGTCCACGCCGTCAAGGTGCGAGGCATAGGCAGTGTCGAACTCGCCCGGCGACGTGGCCTGCGCCATTCCGTTGGTGATGATCTCCCAGTTGGCGGGGTCGAGTGGAATGCTCGAGACGCCGGAGCCGGGGAATGAATCCACGATGGCCTGGCGGAACTGCGGCGGAAGCTGCGCCGGATCGACTACGTGCGGGCGGACAAAATGGCCGTCCGAGGCGATGCCGCCGATGTACCGCGCCAATTGGATAGGCGTAACCGTTACAGCGCCCTGGCCGATGCCCACGGAGATCGTCTCGCCGGCGAACCATTTTTCATGAAACGTCCTCAGCTTCCACTCGGTGGAGGGCACGTTGCCCGTGGCCTCATTGGGCAGATCGATGCCCGTGCGCTCGCCCAGGCCCACGCTTTTGGCGTAGCGGGCAATGGTATCGATGCCCAGCCTGTTGGCCAGCGTGTAGTAGTACGTATCGCAGGACCACGGAATCGCATGCTCGATATCGACCACGCCGTGGTGCTTGTCGCAGGCATAGAAGTGGCCGTAAAACTCGGCGCCGCCGTTGCACACCACTTTCATATTCTGCGCGATGCCCTCTTGCAGTCCGGCCACCGACATGAGGATCTTGAACGTCGAGCCGGGCGCGAGCTGCGCCTGGATGGCGCGGTTCATCATGGGGTGATCGGGATCGGTGATGAGCTTGTCCCAGTCCGCGGCCTTGATCTTCACTGCAAAATCATTCGGATCGTAGGCCGGGTGCGAAACCATGGCAAGAATCTCGCCGTTGCGAGGGTCCATCACCACGACGGCGCCGTCGCGGTCGCCCAGGGCTACTTCCGCCGCGCGCTGAATGTCGTTATCGATGGTCAGCTTCAGGTCCTGGCCGGGGATGGCGTGCTGCGTGCCGAAGTAGCCCACCTCGCGGCCATGGCTGTCCACAATCACATCCCGGGAGCCGTCCTGGCCGCGGAGCAGGTCGTCGTAGGTTTCCTCGACGCCCGCCTTGCCCACCACGTCGCCCGGCTCATCGGCCGCGTAGCGGGGATTGTTCAAATCATCCTCGCTTACCTCGCCCACGTAGCCGATCAGGTGCGCCGCAAAACCGTCGCGCGGGTATAGCCGTCGCGCTTCTTCGATGGTTTCAAGCTCCGGCAGTTCGTTTTTGTGCGCGGCAATGAAGGCGACCTCGTCGGAGGAGATGTCTTCCTTGATGGGAATCGGCTGGTAGCCGGGAAGGCCGCGATAGCGGTGTATGGTGGCCTTCAACTGATCGAGATCGAGGTGCAGCCCCTGGGCGATCAGCGGCAGGTCGGCTTCGACGTTATGGTTTTGCTCGCGGACCAGGAAGCAGGAAGTGGACGGATAGTTGTCGACCAGCAGCCGGCCGTAGCGGTCAAACAGTTTTCCCCGGGCGGCGAGCACCGGCACTTTGCGGATGCGGTTCGCCTCGGCCATGGCGCGGAAGTTATTCGCCCCCAGCACCTGCAGCCGCCAAAGGCCGCCCACCAGGGCCAGCATCATCAGCAAAACGCCGTACTGCACCACCGTCAGCTTGAAGGTGGGCAGTTTTTCGCCCCGATTGCTGCTTGTTGAAAACATCCTGGTTTCTTTTCTAGGATACCGCGAATCTGAATTGAGGATACTTCGGCCGCGGCTGACAAATAGACGCCAAAGCGGGCCAAACAGCTCATTTTGTCGCGCTGCGGGGAACGGATGAACTGCAATCCCAACCCGGGAAGCTATCCGCGGGTCTACGGTGCACAATGACCTATACTATCTCTGTTTTGAAGAAGAAACGAGCCAAGAAGAAACGAACTATGACAAACAGTTCCCGTATCCGCTCGACGACGGTGATCTGCGTGCGGCGCGACGGGCATGTAGTGATGGCCGCCGATGGCCAGGTGACGCTGGGCGATCACGTGCTGAAGCATTCGGCCAAAAAGATCCGGCGCCTGTATCAGGACAGGATTCTGGCCGGCTTTGCCGGTTCAACGGCCGACGCCTTCAACCTTTTCACCCGCTTCGAGTCCAAGCTCGAGCAGCATGCCGGCAACCTGAACCGCGCCGCCGTGGAATTGGCCAAAGACTGGCGAACCGACAAGATGCTGCGCAACCTTGAGGCACTGCTACTGGTCGCCGACAAGGGGCAGACGTTCCTGATCTCGGGCTCCGGCGACGTGATCGACCCGGACGAGTCGTTCGCCGCCATCGGCTCCGGCGGCAGTTATGCGACAGCCGCGGCGCGCGCTCTGGTGGAAAACACCAACCTGAGCGCCCGCGAAGTCGCCGAGAAGGCGATGAAGATTGCCGGCGAGATCTGCATTTATACCAACGATCGCGTGACCATCGAGGAATTGAAGTAGCGGAATGAAGTTTGGAATGACATCGGATGGAAGGCTTTTCCAATCGGAAACACAACCCGTGTCAGGGCACGACTTCAGTCGTGCCGCAAAGACCGCCAAAGATTCATGGGCTTTAGCCCCTGCGCTTGCCGTGGCGCGGAATTGCAAGGAGTACCGGACTTATGTCAAAGCCGTCGCGGCCTTCAGATCCGAGCAACAAAACCGGTAGGGCCCGGACGTTCTTTGTGACTAGTGGAACGGCAGGCGGCAGGTCGCTCTTCCAAACGGATGGAATGGCTAGCCTGCTTGTCGATGTGCTTCGTTCTTACGTTCGCGATGGCCGGTTTATTATTCACGATTTTACGGTCATGCCGAATCATCT
>JASIJX010000615.1 GCA_030049955.1 Acidobacteriaceae bacterium | reverse complement strand
CGATGCCGAGGTTGTATTGTGCATCGGCAAAATCCGGCTTCAAGCGAACGGCAGCTTCAAAGTGGGCAATGGACTCCTGCTGGCGTTCAGGGAATTTTGAGAGCGCGACGCCTAGGTCGTTTTCGGCCTCAGCATTGTTGGGGTCGCTGCGCAAGGCAGACTCCAATTCAGCGATAGCGCCGGAGGCGTCGCCCGCCTTGAGTTGCACGATGCCGCGGCTCAAGTGAGTTTCGCCCGCCCCGCCAGCCTCGGCCAGGGCCAGGTTGCGGCGAGCTTCGTCGCAATCAGGGTCGAGGCGAAGGGCCGTCTCAAACTCGGAGATCGCTTCGGGCACGCGTCCGGCCTGCGTGAGCGCACTGCCTAGGTTATTGTGGGGAATGGGCGCATCCGGAGCCAGTTCGATCGCATCCTCGAATTGCGCGATAGCTTCGGGCAGCCGACCGCTCTTGGCCAGCGCGCTGCCCAGGTCGGTGTGCGCGGGTGGTGAGTCAGGATTAAGGCGCACGGCGGTTTCGAGATACGGAATTGCTTCAGACAATCGCCCTGTCGAGGCCATGAGGTAATTGCCCAGGTTGTGATTGGCTACGGAGTTGTCGCTTGTGACTGCGAGCGCATGCCGGAACAGCGTCTCGCTGTTGCGCCAATACCCCACCTGGATCCAGCTCAACACGGCGCAGGCTACGCAAGCTACTGCAGCCACGGGTGCCGCCAGCATCCTCACCCGCCACCTTTCCAGGAGCTCCGCTGCACCCCAGACCAGCATGATCAGCAGGCCCACCATGGGAATGTACATGTAGCGGTCGGCGCGGGCCTGGCCACCTACCTGTACCAGGCCGATCACCGGGACGAGCGTGATCACGAACCAGCCCCAACCTACCAGGAGATACGGCGCACGGCGACGCAGCATAATCGCACCGGCTGTGATCGCGGCCAAGAAAAGCCCCGCAGCGAGCAGCGGGAAAACAGCGAAGGCCTGCGGATAAGGATAGAAAACAGCCAGCCGCGACGGCCAGAATGTTTTCTCGATGTAGATTGCGCAGGAAAGCGTCGCGTTCGCCAGGCGGGTTCCAAGCGGTACAGCTTTCACTGCGCCGGCGTGTTTCTGCACCAGCCAGGTGATGATGGCAGCGGCGGCTGAAAGCCCGAGCAATGGGAGTTTCTCCCAGAAGGCTTTGCGGCCGCGCTGCCGCAGGCGTGCGAGAGGCCAGTAGTCTAGCAGCAACAGCACAAGTGGCAGCGTGACCACCATGGGCTTGGCCATCAGGCCCAGGCACAAGCTCAGGGCGACCGTCAGATACCGGCCCAAGTCTGGGTGCCCGGTATATCGAACGTAGGCACATAAAGTGAGGAACCAGAAGCAGGCGCTCAGTACGTCTTTGCGTTCGGCCACCCAGGCTACAGATTCCACATGCAGTGGATGCAATGCAAAGAGAAATGCCACTACCGCGCCGCGCCAGCGCGCACCCGTCGTACGCCGGAGAAAAAAGTACAACAGGATAGCAGCCAGCGCGTGCAGCAGAACGTTGTGCAGATGATGCAAGCCGCTCTCCGCGCCAAAGAGCTGAAAGTCCAGCATGTGCGAAACCCAGGTCACCGGGAACCAATTGGCGGCGTCGCGCGAGGTCAGCGCCCACTTCAAACCCTCTGCTGTCAGCCCCTGTCGCACATGCACGTTGCCGGTGGTGTAATCGGGATCGTCGTAGTTGACGAAATCGAAGTGGCGCACCTGGGCGTAGACCGCGAATGTCACCAGGAGCAGCGCCAGATAAATCAGCAGATTGAGTCGGGAGCCAGAAAGAGCAGGTGGCTTATGCGGTTGCACGAGCGGCTTGGCTCGGGGTTTGGGCACAGAAGGTCTATTTTAAACGATTATTTTCGGCCTGCAGCCGGGCGGCAAAAGCGCAAGATTTTCATGAGCGGCCACGTCTAAATGCCTGCGACTTTTCTGCGCTCACGCGCGACACAGAGACAGACACAGACACCCCATCCCCGTCAGCATCCCGCGCATGTACGAGTAGCTCGAGATGACTCCCGGCACGGGATCGTCGAAGTTGATTCATGCAGCCTATCAACTGAGCGCGCGTAAAGTTGCGGAAGGTGTAGCTTGCCAAGCCGAGGCGAATGGGACAAGCCTTGCCTGTTTCAGGAACAGCTTCGGTCAAAATGCGCGGAGGGTGCGCAACGGCTCCAGCCGCAGCCAGAGCGCTGGATTGAAGAAGCCTGCGGCGAGAGATCAAGTTTCTCATCCTGTTTCTTCCTTCCATTGTTTAAACGCACGGCGCCCACCCCGGCTGGTAATCGCGGCCCCACATCTTCATCGCCTCCGCGTCGCCCTGGATTTTTCCATCGGTCGTGTCGAGCCGCAGCTCGCGATTGACCTTCCAGGCGATATTCGAAAGTTGCAGCATGGTCACTGCCACATTGCCCACCTCGATGGGCTGATTCAGCTTTGCCCCGTTGCGAATGCCGGCGATGAAGTTGGCAAAATGCGCGTCGGTCATGGAATCGCGCCCCACAAGATCGGACGACGAGGCCTCTTTACCGGTCTTGAACTCGTCCGTCTTCTTGCCCTTCCAGTCGTAAACCTCGTAGCCATCGCTGTCCACCAGCACCGAGCCTGTGGTGCCCATGATCACCGAGCCGCGATCGCGTCCGTAGAGTTTCATCCCCTGGCAGCACTTGCCTTCCCAAGAAATCAGCTTGTCGCCGTATTCGAAGCTCGTTACCAGCGTGTCGTAGAATTGCCAATCATCTTTGAACTGGTATCTTCCGCCCGACGATGTCACGCTGCGGGGATAATCGGCGTCCAGCGCCCAGCGGCAAACATCCACCTCGTGCGTGCCATTGTTCAGCGCTTCCCCGGTGCCGTAAATCCAGAACCAGTGCCAGTTGTAAGGCTGAATGTTGCTGGTGTACGCCCGGCGCGGCGCTGGTCCCTGCCACAGATCCCAATCAAGTTGCGCCGGAACCGGAACCTCCGTGCCCACTCCAATCGACTTGCGGGTATTGCTGTACCAGGCCTTGGCGTAGTAGGCGCGACCGATGAGTCCGTTGTGAATCTTATCCATAATCTCGATGAAGAGCGGCGAAGACCGCCGCTGCGTTCCCATCTGCACCAGTTTTCCGTACTTGTTGCGCGCCGCGATCAACATTGCGCCCTCAGCAGGATTGTGACTGCACGGTTTCTCGACATACACATTCTTGCCCGCCTGCAGCCCCAGTATCGCCATCGGCGTGTGCCAGTGGTCGGGGGTGGCGATGGTGATCGCGTCCACTTCCTTCATCGCCAGCACGTTGCGAAAATCTTTTTCGGCCCTGGGCGCATAGCCCAACTCGTGCTCGGCCGCCGCGGCAAACTTGGCAAGGCTATTACTATCCACATCGCATACGGCCGCAATACGCGCTGTAGCCTCATTTGCCTTCAGCGACGAGAGATGTGCATACCCGCGCCCATGCAAACCGATTACTGCAAAATTGAGGCGGTCGTTCGAGCCCATAATCTGCGCGTAGCTTTTTGCCGTCGATCCAATCGCCAGGCCCGCTGCTCCCACCGCGAGCGTGTCGAGAAACTCACGCCGTGTCACCATTGTTTTCTCCACTCGATACCAACTGCTTTGATTGCGTTCAGGTTCTCCGCCAGCGCCTGAGACGCCGCAAATTGCAATGGAATGCAGCCGCGTTAAGCTTCGAGCGCGCCCGCCGCTCTTAAATCTTTCTCCATGCCCGCCCAACTGATGCGCGTGGATTGTTCCGCCGTTCCGCCGCCGCGCCAGTGCGTTTCCAGGCTCACCGCCTCGTGATAGCCGATCTTCTTTAGCGCGCGAAACTGCGCCGTCCAATCAATGTAGCCTTGGTCCACCGGCGCCCACACAATCTTTCCCTGATCGGTCTTTATGGCGTTCTTGCAGTGGCAGTGATGAATGCGATCTTTGGGTAACAAATCCCATCCCGTGGGAAAAGCATCGAGCTCTCCGCGCATCACCGCGTTGCCGGCATCCCAGTTCAGCGCCAGATGCGGCGTCTTCACGGCGTTCAGCAACCGCGCCGCTTCGCGGGCGGTCGCGGTGTTACATTCGAATTCGTTCTCCACCAACAGCAGGATGCCGTGCTTACTGCAGGTCTCTGCGGCCGCCCGCAGCTTCTCGTCGATTGCTTGCCGGTACGGTGCCACGTCGTCGATCCGCCAGAAATCGAAGCAGCGAACCTTCCCGGTTCCGAACTCCTTCGCCAGTGCGATGCACCGTTCCAGAATTTCGTCTTGCTGCTTAAAGGTGTCATGCGCGCCAAAACTATCGCCGTTGCCGCCGTAAACGGACTTCGGCGCGCCTGGCCAGTTCACCTTGAACAGCGGACTGGCGATGTCGGTAACCCGCAGGTTGTGCTTGGACAGAATCTTCTTTGATTCGGCAATCTGATCGCCGCTCAAATCGGTCACGTTCTTGTGCCACATCGAGCGCAGCTCGATCCAGCTCAATCCGAAGTCGTTTGCGGCCACCGAGCAGGCGTGATCGAAATCCGGCGAAATCTCGTCGTTGATGACTGAAACTCTAAAGGGCGATTGCAGGCGCGCAGCCCAGCCAACCATCGGCAGCGCAGTTCCGGCCGCCGCCGCTCCCACAACAAAACTCCGTCGCGTAATTTGCGTCATGAATCTTTTCCTTTGAAAAACTCAGCTAAATGTCTGCGGCTACTTTCGAAAGATACCTTGAGCTGTTCCTGCGGTGCGGGGTGGCCAGCCTTCGGCTGATCCACCCGCTCACGGACGGCTTCTTTACCTGACCCAACAAATGTTTATTTAAAGTCCTCTCGCGAAATCGCCCGCTCGCCCCTGTTTAGAATCAAAAGCGGACGGTGGCGGAAAGCTGCAGTGTGCGGCCGCCGCCGACGCCGTTGATCCCAGTACCGCTTCCTAACGTGCTGGTGATCTGTCCGAAGGTGCCGCTGGTGATCGAGGTTGATGGGTTGGAGAACTGTGGAGAGTTTGTGAGCTGATACGCGTCGAGGCGGGCGTCCAGTACCCAATTTTCGTGCAGGACAAAGTCCTTAAACAGCGAAGCGTTGTCCTGGATGTAGCCGGGACCGCGGAACTCATTGCGTGAGACGTTCCCGATACTGGTTCCGTACACCAGGGAGCACGGGGTCCCCACGGCACCAGAACAACCGGTCGGTTGCGAGAAGACGCTCGGATCGAACCAGTTATGCCCTGCGCCGATGCCGTGGAGCACACGGTAGCCGCCACTCAGATTTGCCATCTGCGTTTCGCCCGACGTGTTGATGTTGCCACCGTTGGCGGTGATGTCCATGGGCAAGCCGGAGTATGCGGACACGAGGCCTGATAGCTGCCATCCGCCGAGAATTGAACCCGCGGCACCGGAGTTGAGCCAACGCCGGCCCGGCCCGAAGGGCAACCGATAGACCACGCTCTCCTCGAAGTTCTTCGCGTGATCAAAGTCGTTCGGTGCATAGTTGTGACGCTGATCAAGCCAGAAGTAAAGAGCGCCGTCGTCGCTGGTCTGGTACCCCAGGCCTTTGCCCCAGGTAAACGATGTCGTCACGTACAGGTTGCCGCCGATGTGACGGTTCAATTCGGTCTGCAACGACTGATAATTCGACGAATTACCTATAAGGTCCTGGTACACTGTCGCGGTTTTCCCATATAGGACATTGAACGGATAGCCGGCCGCTCCCTCGTTCAGTGCGGGAGCTAGGTTGACGTTCTGGATAGAGCCGATGCGCGTACCGTGATTGGCCACATAGCCTATCTGCATGTTGAACTGCGCCGGCAGGTCCTGCTGGATGGTCAAATTCCACGAATCCACATACGGATTGTGGTAGTTCAGCGGGACATAGTATTCCACCTGGCTGGTCAGTGTCGGTGTGTTGGCAGCAATGATGCCGTTGCTGGGAATCGTAGCCGCAACAGGCGCCGGGAATCCGGCTTGGAAGGTTGACGGAGATCCGTTACTTAGCAGGGCCGGAGTGTAGGAGTTGAGCTGCTGGTAAGCGTTATTGCCGCGAATGGGAAAGTTGTACGCGTAGGTATTATCCTCGAACGGCATGTAGCTGATGCCGAAACCGCCGCGAACCACGGTCTTTTGGCTGACGCGATAAGCGAAGCCAACGCGCGGAGCGAAGTACTTGTACACGGTTTGCATTCCCAGGTTGTTTGGGTTGTTACCCGCACCGGCAATCACGAGTGTGTTATTGGTCGGGTTGTAATTGGAGAATCCCTGAGGGGATCCGGGAGTGGCCGGAGGATAGAACTCCCAGCGCAAGCCCAGATCGAGCGTCAGTTTGGGTGAAACCTGCCATTTATCGGAGCCAAAGGCAAACAACCACCACTGCCGGTATTCCGGCATAACGGTGTTGGTATCGCGGCCGACCTGGGAAGGTTGGTCGAAAAGAAGGCTGGCCATCTCGTTTGCGAGATTGGTAGCCGTGGTGGCGCCCGGCTCCGAGGTGTTGTCTTCGGAAAAAGTGATGAGGCCGCGCGGACTGAAAGTCTGGTCCTGCAGCAGATCGTCGTGAATGCGCCGTACGTCTACGCCGAATTTGATGGTGTGGTTGTGGATGATTTTCGTCCAGTTGTTCACCCCATCGATATTGGTTTCAACGCGGACCCATGGAAGGGATGCGGAGTAGCCGATCAGAGGACTGCTGAAATCGCTGGCGGCAATGCCGACCTGGCCGCTGGTAAATTGGGAAATGTTGACACCGGGAACTCCGATCTTCGTGGCGTCGTCTGAACCATAGTCGCTGGGGAGGGCGCTATTGCCATAGTGCGCCGCGCCGATGCGAACCTCGGTCAATAACGTACTCGAAAATGCCCTGTCGTAGTTGAGGCCGGTGCTGTATGTGTTTTGCGTTCCGGTTCCCTCAAAGTTGCCTTGAGCGGGGCCGCCCCCTTCCGCCCCGAATGCCGGCGCTTGGAAAATCGCGATGTCCTGCGCGTCGTAACGATAGCTCAGGTGATCCTTGCCGGTGAGTTGATAGTCGATCTTGGCATCGTACTTGTTGGCGGTTTTTTGATACGGAAGATTGATGATGTAATCGTTGCTCGCCGTCGTATAAACCGTCGAAAGATTGTTGTTGGGTGCCGGCAACAGTTTCATCAGCGCAAGCGACACTGGGTTCACTTCGGAGCACGGAATCTGGTTGTTGGCAAGGGCAGTCCGTCCCGCGCCGGTGGAAGGATTTCCCGTCGTCGGATCGTAGATTTGTCCCTTCCCGCTGCTGGTAAGCGCGCCGCTCAGGTCGATATTGCCGGATCCATTGCAGGTATACCAGTTTGGCCCGGGGATGCTGAGGATGTTGGTGTTCGCTTCGTGATCGGGAGAGCGGAAGAAGTCGCCAAAAAAGAAGAGTTTGTCTTTCTTGATGGGACCGCCAATCGCTCCGCCGAAGTAGTTATAGGCGAGGTGACCTACTGAGGTAGCAAAGTAGGAACGCGCGTCTACTGCGCTGTTTTGTACGTATTCGCTGACCAAACCGTGAAACTGATTGGTGCCGGACTTGATGATGACGTTGCTGACCGTACCGATGGCGCGGCCCAACTCTGCTTCATAATCGGCGGTGGCCACGTCGACGGTTTCGATCGCCTGTGCAGGCGGGATGAGAGTTTGCAGCAGCCCGGTACGTTCATTGTCGTCGATGCCTTCGATCTGGAAGTTGTTGCCCAGGAGCGGCTGGCCATCGACCTCAGTTTCGATCGAACTTGCGGCGTTGAAGAACTGCGAGTGCTCAAAAGCAGCGGGGCCAACCCCAGGAACCAGTTCAAGGAGGGATTGGAAATTCTGGTTCACCGAGATCGGCATGGTCGCCAGGGTTTCGGATTCGAGATTTGCGCTGACGTCGGCGCGGTCCGTTTGCATAATCGGAGGTGCGCCGGTCACCGTCACGGTCTCTGTCACGCTGCCCGGCTGAAGGGAAATATCGACGCGGGTGGTGGTATTCACAGCCACATCGACACCGGGCCGGGATTCTTTCTTAAAGTGCGGAGCAGTAACCGTGACCGAGTAGTAGCCGGGTGTGAGATTGGGAAATGTATAGTTGCCGCTTCCGTTGGACGTGCCGGAGCGGGTGATGGCCGTGGCGGTCTCGACAATGGTTACGGTAGCGCCAGGAACAATGGCGCCGGTATTATCGGTAACCGTTCCTACCAGAGTGGCGGTTACCGCCTGTGCCCGGGCAGCGGGCCGTTCCCAAATGAATCCTGCCAGACACAGGAGCAGGACAAAAACTGACATTCTCTTTGGCATAGCTATAGCCTCCTCAAGTGTGTTGTTGTATCCGACGTCTTCGTGTGGGCCGAGATGATCATTTTCCTTCGGTTGCAATCGCCCTGAATTACCGATCCGGTTTTCCTTTCGACATGGCAACGGCGCCATACGATCACACGCCGGTAATGCGCAGAAAAACAACCCCGTCAAATCGAGTTAGTTCGGAAATAACTTCGGGTTGTGATTTCTTTTTCGGGAAATAGACAACGGTGTCGTCAGCAACGCCCGGGAAGCTACCACTGTTGATATTTCATTGTCAATGAGAAATTGAGTGCCCGTCAGGAAACAGTTGACAGTGACTGGTTTACAGCATACAAACGTTACTGGTTTAGAGCACGCAATGGCTGCTGTGTCCCTAACAGCGTTGTCTATTCGGGGTCCATTTTATTGAGGATGCAGCGCAGGACCGCGTCGTGGTCGAAAACCGGAAAGAGCATCGCCGACAACGGCGCAAGCGGGGTTTCCTGGCCGTTTGCCGTATCGGACGATGAATCGAATATGCGGAAGACTAACAATCCGACGTTGGTCGACGTGGCGCGAGAAGCGAATGTCTCGCTGAAGACCGCCTCGCGGGTATTGAACGGTGCGCCGGGGCTGGCTTCGGCTACGGCCAGGCGCGTGCGCTCCGTGATGTTCCGGATCGGCTATCGACCGAACGAGCTTGCGCGTAGCCTGAAGGGCGGTAAGTCGGCGGCGATCGGGGTGGTAGTCCCCAATTTGGCGGACCCATTCAATGCGTCGGCCGTACAGGCGGTGCAGGAGGTAGCCAGGAAGAACGGGCATGTCGTTGTCATTACAAGTTCCGGAGGCAACGAAGCAGTCGAGAGAGAAGTACTGGAGACGCTCGTTCGCCGCCAGGTTGACGGATTGATCATTGCTCCCGCCGACGGGCGGCAAAATACAGTGGAACCCTCTGTTTCTGCCAATATTCCGGTGGTTACATTCGACCGTCCGTTCAGTAATACCGACATCGACAGCGTTACAGTGACCAACCGCGAGGCCGTGCGGGAGGCCACTGAGCATCTGCTCTCCCATGGCTACCGGCGCATTCTGGCGGTTGGCGCAAGACCACATCTCTACACAGGCTCCGAGCGAATCGCCGGCTACGTGAGCGTGATGAAGCGCGCGGGCTTGGCGCAAGATACGTATCTGGTGGAGAACGAAAGCGAACTGGATCCGGACGCGATCCGCAGCCTGCTGAAGCAAAGCCGCAACCGGATTCAAGCCATCCTAACTCTGAACGGAATCACGACAATGGTCGTGCTGGACATCCTCTGCCAGCTTGGGATCCGTGTCGGTATAGATATCGCCCTCATCTCTTTCGATGATTTCCAGCTGGCGGAGATCTTAACGCCAAGCCTGACTGTTGTACAGCAACCCGCAGCCGAACTGGGCCGAAGAGCGGCTGAACTGCTCTTTGCCAGGATGGCGAGCAAGACGCCGCTTTCGCCACAGAACGTCGTGTTATCGACCACATTTCACATTCGCGAGTCGTGCGGCTGCCCAGTGCGCCGCGAGCAGGAGGCGTCAGGCCGGGCACACAGAAATCAGCCATCCAGAGAACTTAGACCGGTTTCCAGGCGTAAGGAGCGGAATGCGCATGCGTGACCTCAAATAGCGTCTCTCGGCAATCTCTCTTTTCTGCTACTGCGCAGGATCGATGGCGCAGCGCCTCGGATATCTGGAGATCCGGCGATCCAGTGGAACGAGGAGTATCCGGCCCAAATGGCGCGTCTGGAGTCTATGACCTTCCTGGATCCATCAGTGGGTTTTCGCGAGCGCCAATCCGGGGGTAGGGAGGTGTTTGGCACTCTTCAATGCTGCGCGATGACTGGCGCGCAGTTCTCAGCATCCGAAAAGACAGTCCGCATGACAGGCTCTATGACGTACCCTTGACGTACGGGCTGTCACTCAAACAGCTAAATTGTTGATTCTATTTGGCGTCCCCGACGGGATTTGAACCCGTGTTATCGCCGTGAAAGGGGCATACCGGCCATATTCCAGCAACATAACTTGAATAGAAATTTGAATCAAATCTACAGTCAAATCCATTATTTATAAGCATTTCTGCGGACTTGGCAATTCCCTCACTGGACCGCGCTGGACCCCCGAAAATACTTTCACTTCTGTTTCACTTTCACTTATACTTTCACTTGAATAGGTCAATTTCCAGCCGAAGGGGGAACCCACATGGGGTGGGAGGGCAAACCTCAGTACAACGTCAAGAGCAAGCGCAGCCGGGCAACGATGCCTGTGTCAACGAATCCGGTCTA
>JASIJX010000614.1 GCA_030049955.1 Acidobacteriaceae bacterium | reverse complement strand
CTGGCTGTCACCGTTGCTCTCTGGGGATACAGTTACAAGATCTCGCGCTACCAGCCGGGCCACCATTCGCGGGCATTCGTAGCCAGGCTGTGGGTCGAGAATCGGCTGGCAATCGCTACTGAGCACGCCACTGCGCGCAACTTGGTAAAGCAGTTCGACGGCGGCTGGCATGCCGTTGCGGTTGCAAGAAATCATTTTCCGGTTTCAGGCCGCGCGGCCGTTGCTGTTCCGCAGCCAAGACCTCGCCTCCTGCTTTGCCTCGTTTGTCCCATCCCGCTCCGTTCTCCTCCAGGTCTTCTTTCGCTCTGAACGCGCAACGCCCGGCAAGGCGCGCTCTTGCCGGCGCGGATTGCAATTCGCGGCGTCTGCCGCTGCGATCCGGCGAAAGAACAGCCAATGACGCTCTGGCGCCGCTCGTTGGGCCGTACAGAGCCACGGAGCAATTCAGAAATGGCAACTACATTTCCGGTGGAATTGGAGATCGATCCGGCGAACTGGGACGATAAAGTCCGCAGTTTTGTCCTGACGGTGCAGCAGCGCCGCGAACACCTGGTGCGCGTAGCCCGACGGTTTACGTCTTCGAGCGAAGAAGCGGAAGACATTGTGCAGGAGGCGCTGATGCGCGCCTACCGCAACCTGCCGCGCTTTCGGGGCGAGGCCAAAATGAGCACCTGGCTGCAAACCATCGTTCAAAACGCGGCGCACGAATGGCTGCGCGGCCAGAAGGGGAGGGTGCTGTTGCCGCTTGAATGCAAGGCGGAGGATGGCCGCACGCCGCTGCATGTTCCCGATCCGCGCCGCACCCCTGAGGAGAACTGCGAGGCTGCCGAGCGCAGCCGCATCCTCGGGCGCGAATTGGGCAAACTGAGCGCCGGCTGCCGGCGCGCCGTCGAGTTGTGCATCTTCGACGAGATGAAGCAACGCACGGCCGCCAAAAAGCTCAACGTGAGCGTGGTCGCAATCAAGGCTCGCATCTTCACCGCCAAGCGGATGCTGCGCGAAGCTATTCGCCAGCAGCAAGCAGTGCGGCAAATTTGACGAAAGCAGGGACCAGGGAAAAGAGGCCCTGGTCGGCGGGGAAAACAACACTAACCGTGCCCATCCTTTTTGCGCTTTGCAAAAAGGATGGATGCAAAAGCTGACCTTTCGAGCTGTGAATTAGGAACTGTGCACTGAATCCTGATGTTCGCTTCGCCGCCGCAGCGCCACTTCCACCACGCGCTGCATCTCCGACTCAGGCGCCGGCTTGCCGGTCCAGATCTCGAATTGCCGCGCACCCTGCTGCACGAACATCTCGAGGCCGCTGATCACCGCCAGGCCGCGCGACTTAGCCAGCTTCAGGAGCGGCGTCTCCAGCGGGTTGTACACCATGTCGAAGACCAGGCTGGCGTTCAACTCATTTTCCTTCAGCGGCAGAGCCTGTTTTACGCCCGTCATGCCCACCGGGGTGGTGTTGATGATGGCATCGAAGCGCTGCTTTGCCAGCGCATCCTGCTTGAGCGACTTGGCCTTTGCCTTGCGCGCCAGCGAGATGGCCGTCTCGTGCGTGCGATTCACAATAAACACCTCGGCGCCCTGCTCCACCAGGCCGAAGACTGCGGCCCGCGCCGCGCCGCCCGCACCGAGCACGAGAATCCGCGCGCCTTTGAGGCGCATGCGTTTTTCGAGCGGCCGGACTACGCCAGCCACATCCGTGTTGAAGCCGTAGAGCTTGCCGTCGGCCCCGGTGCGCAGCGTGTTGCAGGCGCCGATCCGCGCCGTCAGCGGATCCATGTTCGCCAGATGCGGCAGCACCTCCTGCTTCAGCGGCATGGTCACCGCTACGCCACCCAGCGGCAACTCGCGCACTATTGTGAGCAGGTCGTCGACCGACTTGGCCTTCAGCGGCAGCAGGATGGCGTTCACGTTTTCGCGGCGGAAGGCTGTGTTGTGCATCAGCGGCGAAAGCGAATGGCCGATTGGATTGCCGGCTACGCCGAAGATCCGCGTCGCCGGGTCGAGCTGGTCGAGGCGGTAAACGTCGAGCAGCGTGCGCGCCGAAATCTGCCCCGGCGCGGTTTCTACGCCTTCGCCTGCCGAAGCGAACGTAAACGCTGCGCCCGCTCGCGGACCCAGCACTCGGCTGATCAGCCCCTCCTCGCCCATGGCGATGCCCACCACATGCGAGCCCAGCGATTGGTCTTCAATCAGCCGCAGCACGGCCAGGTTGTCGGCCAGAGTGCGCGCCGTGGAAACCACCTTCACAAAATCTGGCTCGAAGGCTTCGATCCGCGCCGCAGCCTGGTTCAGTCCCTTGGTGCGTGTAAAGTCGTGGAAACTGATGAGCAGCGCTGCCCCGGCCGCGCGCAGCGATTCCCGGAAGCGGGCCAGTTGCGGGCGCGTGGCCTGCTCGGCCGACTCCAATTCCAGGTCAACGATCTGGCATCCGGCTTCGGCGGTCTTCAGCAGGATCTCAAGCTCCGAGTTCAGTGAGCCTGCAAAGTGCCCTCCGCCGGTTTTTCGACGGCAGGTAGCGATTGCCGTTACATCCCGGTGGTCGGCGAGGAACTCCTTGATTTCCTTGAGCGCGGCGGCCGGTTTTGCGAGCGCATCCAGGCGGAATTCGATGAGACGCGAGTCAGGCAGCACGGCCGCAGCCCGGTCCAGCAGCTCGGCTGGCGTTGACCCCTGCACAGCCACACAGATTTTGCCCAGCCGGGGCCGCGGGGCCGAGGCCGGGGCGGCAGACGAGGCAAGCGGGCTGGAGATGATTGCTGGCATTTCTCTAATTGACGCATCTTAAAGGGGATTGGCGTGAGATGCAACAGATTCTGTGCGATTTCCACCTGAGGGTCACAGAGATGCCCCAAGGTATGGCAACCTAGAGGTTTGGAGGGTTTGCTGCGGATGTTTACTGAAATTGCCGCCGCCGTTACAGGCGACCTGCATGTTTGGGAAAAGGGCGGAGCTGCGTCCGCTGAGGCGCTTGCCGCCTGGGTAAGCGACCGGCTGGCCGCGCATCAGGCCGCAATCGAAGCGCTGCTGGCCGCTCAGGGCCGGCGTACGCCGCAGAACACGCTGCGCCTGTATGATACAGCAATTGAACAACTTAGCTTGGCCGGGTCGCAGGCCGGTATTCTCAACTCCGTCGCCGCTGATAAGACTGTCCGCGACGAGGCCCAGAATCAGGCGCAGCGGATTGCCACGGCCGCCAGCGCGCTAAGCCTGAACCGGCCCGTCTTTGATGCGCTGGTTGCAACCGATTTGGACGGGGCTAGCCCGGCCACACGGCATTTTGTTGACCGCACGCTGCTCAGTTACAGGCTCGCCGGTGTGGATAAAGATCAGGCGACACGCGACCGCCTGCAGGCCCTCCACGAGAAAGCGACGCGGCTAGCTCTCGAGTTCGGCCGCAACATCCAGGAGGGCGGCAAGACGATCGGGGTCGCGCCCGAAGAACTCGAAGGTCTGCCGGCTGATTACATCGCGCGCCACCCGCCCGACGCCGACGGCCGGGTAGTGATCACCACCGACCAGCCTGACATGCAGCCGGTGATGACCTTTGCCGCCAGCCACGCGCTGCGCGAGCGCATGTTCCTGGCCTACAACACGCGTGCCTATCCGCAGAACCAGCAGATCCTTCTCGACCTGCTGGCGACGCGGCAAGAGATTGCCTCGACGCTTGGATTCAGAAGCTGGGCCGATCTCGCGACCGCCGACCAGATGATGGGCTCGGCCGCCAACGCCCGCAAATTCCTCGCCCGGCTTGATGATGCCAGCCACGAGGGCGCCCGGCACGAGCACTTGCAGGTTCTCGAGTTTGCGCGCAACCGCCAGCCTGGGCTGGCCGTCATCGATATTGCCAGCCGCGCTTACTGGTACGAGCAGTTCCGCCGTGCGCAGTTTGACTTTGATTCAAACTCCGTGCGCCCATACTTTCCATACGCGCAGGTCGAAGCCGGCGTGCTCTCGACCGCGGCTCGGCTGTTCAACGTTGAGTTTCGCCGCTCCGGCGCGCCTGCCTGGCACCCGGCCGTTTCGGTCTTCGATGTGTATGACGGCGCCAAGCACGTCGGACGCTTTTATCTCGATATGCATCCGCGCGAGGGCAAAGACAAGTGGTTCTCGGCGGCGCCTGTAGTTATTGGAGTGCGCGGTCGCTACCTGCCCGAGGCCGCGCTTATCTGCAACTTTGCAGGAGGCGATCCCGGCGATCCCGGCCTGATGCAGTACTCCGATGTCGTCACCTACTTCCATGAGTTCGGCCACCTGATGCACGCGATCCTTGGCGGCCAGACCGAGTGGGCAGGCCTTTCAGGCTTCGCCACCGAAGGCGACTTCGTCGAAGTTCCATCGCAGATGCTCGAGGAGTTCTTCCGCGACGAGAAGCTACTGCAGTCCTTCGCACGCCACTATGAAACGGGCGCAGTGCTGCCCGGGGAGCTTATCCGCGACCTGAAGCGGGCCAGCGCGTTTGGCCGTGCCGACTGGGTGCGCTCGCAGCTCTACTACACCACGCTCTCGCTCGATCTGCATGATCAGGACCCTGCAGGCCTCGATCTCGACGCCGTCACGCGCCGTCTCTACGAATCGTTTCAGCCGTGGAAGTGGATTGAGGGCAACCGCATGTACGCGAGCTTCGGCCATCTTACCGGCTACTCCTCGAATTACTACACCTACGCCTTCGACAAGGTCATCGCGCTGGACTTTTTCGCCCAGTTCGACCGCGAAGATCCGCTCGGTGGCGAGGCCGGCGCGCGCTATCGCAAAGCGGTGCTCGAACAGGGAGGGTCAAAACCCGGAAGAGAAATGGTACGCGACTTCCTCGGCCGCGACGAGGAATTTTCCGCGTTTTCCGATTGGCTGAATGAGGAGTTTGAGGTTGGCTCATGATCTCCGCCTCGCGACAGTGAAAATTGCGCCTGCCCGTGACCTAGCACA
>JASIJX010000613.1 GCA_030049955.1 Acidobacteriaceae bacterium | reverse complement strand
CGAGTCCCTCGGCTTCAGGGTTCTTACGCGTCGCACACGGTGTATCAAAGTACATGACCTCCCGAGCCTCCTGCGTATAGCTCGGCCAATGAGGAAGCCCAACATGATTCGGATCGCCGGTGCGCGCGAAACTAACCCATGCCGAACTCATTTGCCTTGATAAAGCATATGCCGCGGGATCACCTGTGCTGTAGTGGTCGCACGTTTCTGCGTTGTCAAAAGCAAAGGAAATCTCACAAGCGTGGAACGAGCCGGGTCGATTGTCGAGCGCTGGGGTACGCCAGGAATAGATGTACGAGTAGGCCGGCGCAGCGCGCAATGCGGCCTTTCTCGAAGCCTGCATGAACGCCGGAATGCGCCAGCGCGCAGCCGCAATGGTGGCATAAAGGCCGAACGGCGTCGCAGCCGGATATTCTTGTCTAAAGGCTGCGACAATTGAGTTCGCATCGTTCCCGTACATTTCTTGAACCCGCCGGGTCATCTCGTCGTCTGTCATGGTGTTTGCCTCCGGATGGTCCAGCCCGCTCACGCTCTCGTTGAGATTTGTGCCGGTGATCAATGGGACGTCGGAAGAGATCGCCGGCGCAGCCGGGTCGAAGGGATGGATCGGAAGCGAGTGGCCGTCCACGGTCGGCCCCCATCCGCTTTCGCCAAAGGAATCGCGGAAAGCAGTTTGTGGTGGAGGTGTTTTTCTAATGGCCTCCGCAGCAGCTCCCGAAAGCCGATCGACCGGAATCTTTTGCAATTCCTTCAACTGCGACTTTTGTAATCCGAGTTCATTAAGCAATGCTTCGGCAACCTGCTGTGAGTAATCTGAACGCAGTGCCCTGATGAATGGACCACTTTGAATAATCGCCCGATGGAAGAGGCCCTTCGCGGCAGGCATGGCAAGTAAGGCCGCCACCTTTCCGCCGCCCCCCGATTGGCCGAATATTGTGACATTGTTTGGATCGCCTCCAAAGGATGGGATGTTGGTCCGGACCCATTTGAGCAAAGCCACGATGTCGAGCATTCCAATGTTGGCAGATGAGGCGAAGTCCTCACCGCCCAGGGCCTCCAAATTCAAATACCCATAAACATTCAGGCGATGATTGTGGTTCACGAGAACCATGTCGTGATTGCGCGCCAGGCTCTCGCCTTCGTATGAAAGAAGGTCGTGTCCGCAGCCTCCGGAATATCCCCCGCCGTGCATATAGACCATAACTGGTCGCTTGCCGGAACCGTTAATCTCCGGCGTCCAAATATTGACACGCAGGCAGTCCTCTCCAGGCACGCAAATGGAGGAGCCTCGATGAAGTAGGAATGCATCTTCGTCCGCGTTCGCCAGGTTCCTGCCGTCCGTGTCTTTGTGCGCTGAATCCTCCTGCGGACAAATCCGTCCGTAAGCCAATGCGTTGCGAATTCCTGCCCACGGCTCCGGTTCCTTCGGCGGCATAAAGCGGTTCGCGCCGGAAGTTGATGCGCCATAAGGAACACCCTTGAAGACAAAAACACCGCTTCGCTCGAATCCCCGGATCTTCCCTGCGCTGGTCTCGACGACGGTTACTTCGTCCGAGGCGATGACTTTGTCTCGACCGCAGGGTGCCTGTAATTTACCTGTGGCCACTTGCACATCGGCTTCGGCCGCGGCCAACCCGCTGGACGACCCGAGCGCAGCGCCCGCAAGTCCAGCGCAGGATGCAGCGATACCGCCTAAAACTCTTCTCCGGTCTATTGAAACAGGAGCCGAAGGGACCTCGTGAGACTGATTCTCAAATCTGCTCACTTCTCAATCCTTTCTTCGCGTCTAGGGTACTGGGCGAAGAGTAAACAACACCAATGGTATCTGCGGTCCGGAAGCCACGAAGATTCGATGATATACGAACACCCTTTTGAATCTGCCCCTACAGATCGGCAAGTATTCTTGCTGCCCCTCTGCAATCAACTCGTTCTGCCCAGCCCGATTGCTGATTAAGACCGTAAACGATAGCTGCGTCTGGTGAGATTTGTCTTCTGTGCGTGAGGCGGAACGTCTTGGCGATTGAGGGAATGAGGTGCAGGCACGGACCGACATGCTGTCGTAAAGATCTGCGTATCACCTGTTCTTTTCGCTGCTTAACTGGGCAGGAATCTCGCTCAGGGTTCATTACGCAGATCGAGCCCGGCCTCCCCGGATCGAATGCGAAGCAACTGGTTTCTGTACCGCAGATGATGCAACTCTCCGCGGAATCCGCGTCGCAGCCCGGCGTCCATCAACGCAGGTTTGCCTCCCGGCCTGGCAGAAAAGCCAAAGAGGGTGCAGATAATCGTCTCCGCAAAGGCGCCGCCGCCCGTACACTCCCGCATACAGCCTTCCCTTTGAGCAATCCGCACCGGCGCATCAAATTGGCGTCGATTCGGGCCATAGAATTCATGCGCTTGCGCGTAGACGCCTTCGTAGATCGCGGCCTGCGTTCGCCGCAGGAACGAAATAGCATCCTCCCAGTAACCCAATGCGCACATCGCATCCACCGTCACGGCCGGCCATGCGTCGTACGCCCCCATCGGTCCATGATCGGGACGGTCGGAATTGGCTGCGGCCGGGTCGAGCATGGACTGCGCCCGCATCCACTTCTCGGCCAATAGCTCCCGTTTCACGAAGTTGACCATCTCCCCTCGCACATTGGCTGAAAGATCTTCGGCCATGAAGCGGCCCACCGTCGCAAAATCATAGCAGTGGCGCATCTCCACGCGGCTGCCATCTGGGTGAAGGCTTACCCAGACACCTGTTCCCGGAACGTACAAACTCATCACCGCTTTTACCATTGCATCAGCTTCGGCGCACATCTCGCGCGCCTCGTCCGGCTCGCCAACCGCCTCAAGGATGCCGGCAAGCTCGCGCATCATCCACACATTGGCAGCATTGAACGACGGCACCTTGTGAACGTAGGTCGGCACACACTCCAGTAGGTTCTGCGCTTCGCCATAATCTGCCAAAGTGTCCGCGGGCTTGCGCAGCAGCTTCTTCCAGTCCGTCGCCAGCACGCGCAATCGGTCGAGCACCGACTGATCGGCGATCTTTTCCCGCAGGAAATCCATATCCTGCGTCACGCAGAGATAGGACCAGGTCAGCCGGAAGATCGACAGATCATTGGCTGCGTATCCGCGCAGGTCCCACCCCGGCGGCACGATCAACTTCATTGGCGAAGGGGGCCGCTGATCCTCAAAGATGATGACTGCATCCGCATGAGGATCCTGCTCCAGAAACAGCTTGAGCTGTTCCTTCATTTGCTTCGGCTCCAGCATGGCAAAGAGTGTCGAGAACAGCGAGGTGTCCCAATAAAACACGGTGCCCTTGGCTCGCTCGCCGCTGGTAATAAAGGTGCGATTACTCCAGAGATTGGTGCGCAGCAACACCAGCAGCGTCAGCACACTGCGATAGTAGATTTCGTGAATTGCGCTATCGTCGGTCAACAAGACGGGCGCATTGCCGGAGAAGAACTGGTTGCCCGGAGTGAAGGCAGCGCTCCATCGCTCCTCCCATACCCTCTTCGCGCGTTCCCACTGCGCTTCAAACCAGGCGGCGGAGGTCGCTTGATCCGCCTCAGAACTTTGCCGGCCGTCCATATTGGTTGCACTCATCAGAAAGCGAATCTCTCTGCTCTCTCCGGGCTTCAGGAGCATCGTCCATTGCGCCCCGGGCTCGGCCGTCTTGGCCTCGGCCCCATCCAGAAAGCGGTAGATTGCGGTCATTTTCCGATTCCCATCCGGAACGCCGAATGAGTTGCGGCTCACAACGCGAAAACGAGCACCTCCTCCTGCGAAGTGATCGACGACTTCATCCAACACAGCCATCGCTTGAATCTCAAGACCGGCTTCAGTATGGTTCAGCTCGCCGTCAGCGGCCACGCAGAGATGAAAGCTCCTTTCCGCCAATGCGGTATTGGTCAGCCTCAG
>JASIJX010000612.1 GCA_030049955.1 Acidobacteriaceae bacterium | reverse complement strand
ATCAACTGGAAGCGCCCGCCGGCCACGGGCCGAACCACAATCGGCTGCACCACCCCTGTTGCAGTGATCGACGCTGCCAGCTCCGCGAGCTGCGCCTCGTCAAACCGCGAGCGTGTCTGGTACGGACTGCGGTCGATCTCCCCGACCGGGATCTCCCGCGGCTTGCCTGGTTCGCCCTGTGGCTGCGCCGGCGCCTCCGCCACCGCCTGCACGCGCGGCAGCAACGACTCCAGCCCCTTGCCCAGGGCTTTCCGTTTGGGTGCTTCTGTGGTTGTCGCTGATTGCATCTGCTCTGTTCCTTTATCGCTTGCCCTGGTCCCTAATCGTCCCCGTATGGCCAGAATCTGACTTTCACTTCGGGCCTCGGCTTCTCGGCCGGAGCCGCCTCTTTTCGCTGCTTCTCGGCTACTGCTGTTTCTTTGCGGAGCTGCGCCGCGGGCGACTCAATACCATTCCGCTCCAGCAACTCCAGCGCCAGATCCCGGTAACTCTCCGCGCCGCGCGATTTGGGATCGTACAGAAGCACCGGTTTCCCGTAGCTTGGCGCCTCCGCCAGCCGGACGTTCCGGGGTATCACCGTCTTCAGGAGCTTGTCCTTGAAGAACTGACGCAGATTCTCCGTCACCTGCTGGGCCAGATTCGTGCGGTCGTCGTACATGGTCAGCAGCACGCCCTCGATTGCGACCTCGGGGTTGTAGGCAGAGCGAACGCGTTCGAGCGTCGAAATCAGCTCCGAAACACCTTCCAGGGCAAAGTACTCGGCCTGCATGGGAACGATCAGGATCTCCGCCGCGGCCAGAACGTTAAGGGTCAGCAGGTCCAGGGCGGGCGGGCAGTCGAGCACAATCAGCTCGAATTTATTCCGGATGGGCGCAAGAGCAGCGCGCAGGCGGATAGCGCGGTCTTCAACCGCAGCCAGCTCAATATTGGCGCCGGTCAGGTTCTTTGAGCCCGGGAGCAGCGAGAGATTGGCGACTTCGGTCGGGATGATGACCTGCTCGGCAGGAAGATCGCCCATGAGCGCGTCGTATATAGAAGAACGGTTGTCGTCGCGCTGGAAGCCGAGGCCTGAGGAGGCGTTTGCCTGAGGGTCGCAATCAACAAGAAGGACCTTGATGCCCTGCAGAGCCACTGAGGCAGCGAGATTGATGGCGGTGGTGGTTTTGCCCACCCCGCCCTTTTGGTTGACTACGCCAAGAATCTTGCCCATGGGTTTCCAGAGTATAGGAAGGGATGGTGTGGTTAAAGCGCGTTTGCATTGTGGAGAATTCGGAACACTTGTGGAAAGCGTCTCGAAGCCTGGCGATTGAATCGGGGTCAAGTGCTTGGAATGCCGGAATTTGGCAGGGCATGCGGGATTTGGCACGCGAAGGTGCGCCGAAGGGGTCAGCGGTGGAAAAGTTGGGATTTGCTCCCAAGAAATGAGGCGTTTGCGGAGAGGTATCCAGATGGGAAACAGAGCTGCGTGGGGACTGAAATCGGCGTCGCTGCGGATGGAGAGAACGGCGCGCTGGACCGAATTGTGTTTTACGTGGAACGCTCAGAAAGAAATGTTCCACGTGGAACAATGCTCTTTACAAAAGCTGAGGGACTAAACGTTAGTGTTCCACGTGGAACATAGTCGCATTACAATCCGCGCATGGACGTGTCTCCCCTCTCGTCTCTGCAGCTCATAACCCGCCGCCGCGCCTTGCAGTCATCCCTCGCCGCAGCCGCATCGATCTTGCTGGACGGTTGCGGCGGTTCGATCGGAGCTGATTCGCCGGTCCCGAATCCGGCTTCCGGCAACACCCAGCCCACACCACCCGGCCCCATCACCAACGCCAGCCTCACGGTAATTGCCACACCCGCCGACTCCATCGGCCCGGCCTTCGCCGGCCTTTCTTACGAAAAGAGCAGCCTTACCGAGAATCCCTACCTGTTCACCGGCTCCAACAGCAATCTCATTGGCATGTTTCAGCGCCTGGGGACGAGCATTCTGCGTATTGGCGGCAATTCTGTGGACCGAAATACCTGGACGCCCGGTGGCGTCGGGCAGACAGCCGGGCAGATTGCTCCCAGCGACGTTAACGCCTTGGCCGCTTTCGTGAAAGCCACAGGCTGGCAGTGCCTCTACGGGATCAATCTGGGGGGCGCCGGCCCTAATCCCTACAGCAGCGGGTCCTACACCGCAACAACCACTCCCGCGCTCGCCGCCGAAGAGGTCGCCTATGTGGCCGCGCAGATGGGCTCCTCGCTGCTCGGAGTCGAGATCGGCAATGAGCCCGACCTTTACGGGAGCACCTATTTTTCAGGGGCGTCATGGACGCTCTCAACATTTGAGCCTTTATGGGCGCAATTCCGCTCCGCCATCGTGGCTCAAACGCCAGGAGTGAACGTCACAGGCCCCGCCGATGCCGGCAGCGAGTCCTCCTGGACAGTTCCGTTCGGTCAGTGGGCGTCGAAGAGCAACATTACGCTGCTTACCCAGCACTATTACCGGGGCAACGGTCAATCTTCCTCGTCGACGGCAGCCAATCTGGTTACGCCGGATCCCACTCTGGTCGGTGATCTCTCGACTCTCGAAGACGGCGCACAGCTCATCGGCGTGCCGTTTCGC
>JASIJX010000611.1 GCA_030049955.1 Acidobacteriaceae bacterium | reverse complement strand
CTTGAGAATAGGATTTCCCGCAATAGAAAGGGCATCGGCGCGCTGCCCTTCACCCAGGAAGAAAACCAGGTTGGGCCGTTTCGTGTTTGTCTCCGCGGCCAGAGAAGAAGGTACGATCGATGTGGTCAGAGCGGCTCCGGCGACTGCCAGCGAACCCTGCAAAAAGTCGCGCCGCGTCGCTCCTCCATGTTCGGAGTTGTGGAGCGGGGCATCATCGTGCTTCATATCTATTCTTCTCCTCAGGCTGCTAATTCTCGGTTGGCGCTCTCACCTATGAGCGGATGGGACTCTCTTGGTTAACGCACCGCTCGGTGGAATGAGCGGTCCCATTTTCGATCCCATATTATGAACACAGCAAACCGTCGCGACGCTCATTCAATTCTGCTATACCCGGGCAACGCTCATTCATTACGGGGTGCGAGGGCTGCCAGTGTGAAGCCACTCCTCAGATCTGCGAGCGTACTCCGTTTTGTATTTGGCGACGACGTTGTTATAGCTCATGTCCGGAGACCCGGCTTTTGCACTCCAGTAGATCGTGATGTGGTGAGCCGTGGGAGACAGTTTCACCGTATCACCGGTAATTAGCATCGGGGTTCCATCAGCCACCACTCTGTCGGTCTTCATAAACCATGGGAGGTGCAGAATGATTTCATTGGGCGAGGCAACGAAGGATGGATCGATTACCAACTCAGCGCGCGTTGCGGATATGTTCTTGAGAAAGAAACTCAGCGGACCGAAGGTAGTGCTTGCGCGGTCCACTTCAATCGTGGATCCGGGACGGATCCATTCCGGTGAAACAGCCGAAAGCAGATGCAGATCCGTTCCCTGTTCGCGCACCATCATGTCTCGCAGAGCAATCCGCAACCTGGCGGCGAACCACCCGTGTGGCGATAAATTGCTGCCGAAGTCCCGATCTCCCCATGGCCTGACATCCGTCGTCTCAGAGGCGGCGTGCGTGGAACTGGTGTGCAGCAGCTCATTATAGAGATCCTCTACCGCCCATTCTTGCTTGCCCAGGATAAGCTCGGTCTCCGTATTGGTGAACGTTAAATAAATGTGCAAGAACTTTCCGTTAAACCAGGTCATGATGCCTTCCTGATACTTTGCCCGTGTGGCATTCAGCGTCGCCGTCACCATTGGGCTTTGCACAGGAAGCTCAATACCTGGATAGAGTGAAAGCATGTTACCCCAGTCCTGCCCATGTTGGCCATCAAGGCCAGGCGGTATGTAGCCGTCAGTTTGTTGGGTCACGCGATCCAAAACATTCAGGAAGGTAGTGCGAAGATCATTGTACTCATCCTGGAATTCCTTTTCCTCCTGTGTGCGGTCCAGTGCGTGCGCCAACAGAACTGCCCCCTGCAGGCCGTTGAGCGCCCAGATATCGTGCCCGGTTACATGGCCAGTGATCCGCTCATTGTCTCCGGGAGTCGTTGCAGGGATCAGATGGAGCGGATCGTTTTGTCGAGCCTGCTTGATCCAATCAACGGCTCTGACTACAGAAGGAAAGACTGCTTCTGCGAACTTTCGATCGCGAGTAATCGCGTAATGCTGGCCGTAATCCCACAGAACCTGCCCGACACCGTCATACTGTCCGCCCTGCGAAACGAAGTTGCCGTCGGGTTGCTGCCATTGCGAGAAGAAATCGATCACCTGCCGCGCGATCTGCGGATATCCGGAAAGGTCGTACATGTGGGAAATATAAGACGAATCGCGCAGCCAGAAAGCATGATAGTGGAAATCATTCACCGCCTGCACATAGTCGTTACCAACTTTGTTGCGGGCGATCAGATCGTAGATGAGGCTCGCTTTGAATGCATTGTTCACCTTGTCTTCGGGGACCGTAATATTCAAACCGCGCTGTAAAATACTTTCCCAGAAGTCGATTGTCCGCGGAAGGCATTCGTCAAATGTTGCTGCTTGTATAGCCCCATCTTCGCTGGAGCCGGCGGCAACAGGAATGACGGGCATTTTCCAGTCGAGAGTTACCTGTTGATGAGGCTGGAGAGGCATCTTATAGCGCACAATGCCGACCGGGGTTGTTTTCGGCAGGCCGCCTCGACCCTGCGGACTGAGAATACCGGAGTCGCAGATCTGACTATTCAGCGTGAACCGCACAGTGTGACTGGCGTTTTCCGGAAAATAATAGATCACCTGCTGGCCGCGCCTGACGGAGTTCTTTCCAGAACTGTATTTCCACTGTGGATCAAAAAGGACACCTGGCTGGACATAGTCGCCCACCCTCGTTCCCGTGGCCGGGCGCTTGTAACGGTGGTTGGAGAGACCATTTGTATTGTCTCCCTGATAGCGCAAACCCGATGAAAACCAGGCGTTGCGCTGGCTCTGAGTCTCATTTTCTATCTTCACTCGGACGAAATCGACCAGTGTGCCGGATGGCGTTCCGTCAAGAGTGGCTGCAAACATTGTGAATTCGTACTTAATGCCGTCGCGCGTGAAATTGTATTGAATGACCGGTAGATATCCGCGCAAGAGAGTTTTAACGCGTTGGGCAATGGGGACCTCGGGGTCGCCGGTGAAAAACATAAGCTCCCCATAGCCGGTATAAAGGAAACCTTCAGGTGAAACGAGCGTTGCCGACGGCGCGTCCATAACCCCGATCACGTCGGTCGGATAGCTGTAGTAGGAAAACGGACCGGGGCCAGCGTCGATGGCTGGATCGATCATCTGAGCGGCGTACAACCTTAGAGTAGAGAAAGAAACAAGCAACGCAAGACACGCTCCAAAAGCGTATACGCGTCTTCCCGGCTGGTAATTCTTCAAGATTTTCAACTTTCCTCCTATTTCCTGTGCTCCGCCTGCTTCATCTCAGCATTGCAGCGCCGCATATTCAGACTTGCGAGGAGTACTCTTTGTTCCAATGCGTTCAGGAACTGACTGCAAGAGCATTGTTTTCAAATCTGCGAACGAACGTCATTCGTCTGCTGCATGGACGAATGTGTTCTGCAAGTCTGCCCAATTCGTCGCGTTCTGGATAGCGTTAACTGTAACGATATGACACACTAAAATTTGACACACCTCACTGTCAAGGCAAATCTTTCTACGGGTGCCCGAATCAAGTAAACGCCGACGGCGAGGCCGGCCATTCAGCACGACAATTCCGCGGATTTGCTATGCCGTTTTCGCCGCTTTTGCCTTTTGGGGATCGCTCGCTACGCCCTATCCACCCAGCCAAGTTGGCTGGGCAACGAGGTCTTGAGTGAATCCAAATCGTGATCGCGAATCCATAGCGTGGGAATTCTGCCTTGAGCTCCAGTTGCCGCTGTTTGGACATCGCAACTGGATCATTGTCGCCGACGCGGCTTATCCTGCGGCTAGATCGAGAATCGAGTGGCCTGCAAGGTAATTTGTACCAGTGAGATTGTTAGTATGGTGCAGACGTGAAGGGCTTGCCGCTGAAGCCGCGATCGGCTTGCGAGCAAAAAAACGCCGCCGGCCCGCTCTGGTTAGGAGCTTGCACTGAATTTCTCCCTTTTCTTCTGTTTGGAGTTGATCGGGCCCAAACCTTGCTCCGGGAAACGACCCACGAGCGATGATCCTCGCATCATAGCCGGAATTTCTGCTCTCATTGGCTGTAGCAGCGGGATCAGGATTGCGTAGCGATGGCGGAAATGGCGCGCTGGCGCCATTTACCGCCGGCAAAGTCAGGGAATTCAACCGGCGCGCTGCAGTGGTTGACGGACGTGACACTGAGCGGACCGACGGCAGCCCACGTAGCTGAGTCGTAGACGTCCATGTCCGGCGAAAGTCCTTCCCGGATGCACTGGAGTAGCCGGTACAACATGATGAAGTCCATACCACCGTGCCCGCCGAGCTTCTGCGCGAGTTCACCCTGGTTCTTCCAAAGCGGGTGCTGATACTGCGACCAGGAATCGAGCGTGCCGTACGACTCACCCTTATTTATGCCGTCGATGTAGATGCGCGGTGGATAGTCCTCGAAGATGCCTTTGGTGCCGGCGATCTGATTGACGCGCGAGTATGGGTGCGGCGTGGAAACGGCGTTCTTGACTGTGATGGTCAGACCTTTGGCGGTCTTGATGATGGAGGTATTCATGTCACCGGTGATGTAGTGCTCGGACCAACGGGGATCGTTGGCGACCAGATGGGCCTTGCGATATGCGTCAAGGCCGCGCTGAGGTGCGCTGACTGAAACGAGATAGCTGAACCGGTCGCCGCGCTGGATGCCCATGTAGTTGGCAACCGGACCGAGGCCGTGAGTGGGATAGAGGTTGCCGTCACGAAGCGTGTGCTCGGTGCGGCGCCAGAGACCTTCCCCCTGGTTTGAGAAGAGCACTTCACGAAGATCGTGGATGTAAGCGCCTTCACCCCAGAGCAGCTCGCCGAAGAGACCGGCGTGACACATGCGGAGGATAAGGGTTTCGTTGTAGCCGTAGCAGCAGTTCTCCAAAGTGAGGCAGTGCTTGCGCGTGGCTTCGGAGGTGTGGACAATCTTCCAGCAGTCTTCAAGTGTACGGACGCCAGGAACTTCCATGGCGACGTCCTTGCCATCGTGCATGGCCGCAAGCGATATCGGCGCGTGCCATATCCAGGGCGTGGCGACGATAACGAAATCAATATCGGGGCGGCGGAGCATGCTCTCGTAATCGTGAGGACCAGCGGTGAAGAGCGCGGGCTTGGGCTGGCCGGCGGCGACGACCATGGACGCGGCATGCTCGGCCTTGGATTCGACGATGTCGCAGAGGGCGGCAACCTGGCCGTTGGCAGCGAGGAGATTCTCAAGCAGCACAGTGCCTCGGCCGCCGAGACCGACCATGCCGATGCGCGGCTCGCGCTTATCGAAGGGAACATCGATCATCGAACCACGGGCAGTTTGATCTTTCGCAGTGCCGTGCTGTCCCTGCGGATCAGCGGCAAAGGCTCTGGCAAGGGCCCCTGCGCCGAGGGTGACGGCGCCAGCTCCAGTGATCTGCATGAACCTGCGACGGGTCCAGTCACTCCATCCAAGACTCTTTTCATCCAAGCTCATTCAATCCTCGATTCCGCGCTGAGTCCGCGCATGATTCCGTCCAGATTTTCCGCAAACGAAAGTTCCCAGTTCTCCTTGCACGCCGCAACAGCGCGATCGAGCTGACTTACTGCTTTCTCGGGCGAGCTGGCGCGCAGACCAATAGTTGTAAGGTCAAGCAGGCGCGAGCGCAAGAATGGCATCCATCGCTCGCGACGTGTTGAACAACAGTGTTTCTGGAGCAAATTTGTAAAACGGAACTGGTGGAATCATCTCCGCGGTTAGCCAGCCATCGTAACCGATGGTGCGAAGCCCGCTCATAACCGCAACCCAATTCACATCGCCGGAAAGGATCTCCACGAACCCATCGACCGAGCCAACCGCGCGGCGATAATCTTTCAGGTGCACGCGCCCGATTTGCCGGCCAAGGATATTGATCCAGTGTTCCGGATAGCCAAAAGCAAGAGCGTTGCCCACGTCGAAGTAAACGCCAACCCATTCACTGTCGAACTGCGCAATAAACTGCCGCATTTCGAGCGGGCTGAGCAAAAACTTGTTCCAGACGTTTTCAATGCATATTCGAACGCCGCATTTCGCCCCAGCGGGCAGAGCCGCGCGTATGAAATCAGTGGCTCGTTGCCATGCCGTGTCGTACGGCACAATCTCGCAGTTAGGAACGAAATCTGCTCCAACAGCCGCTGGGACCACAAGAATGGCGTCCAGACCGAGGATCTGTGCAATTTCGACCTGCTTGTTCAAAATGGCTTCGGCGCGCGCTCGAATAACTGGGTTGTTGCTCGCTGGATTCGCATTCCAGTAGAGGCCCGTGGCAAGGCCGCTGAGTTGCACACCACTTTGTTCGGCCAGCTTGCGTACCGCCTCGACTTCCTTCCGCGAACTGCTCAGAGTGAGCGGACCATCGTCGCTCAAATCGATCTCAAAGCCTTCAAAACCAGCTTCGCGAGCCAGACGAAGCTTGTCGGGAAGTGCAAGCGTTGCAGGGAGAGACCAGCTGTTGATTGACTTTCTCATGCCCAGTCTCCTACAGCAATCGGACGCTGTGTGCGGGCGGATTCGATCTCAGCGAACACCACGGCGAGTGAGGCACGCGCATCTTCCAATGTGGCATCGGCGGGCGGAATCCCGCGCTCAATGCAGTCGACAAACGCCTCGAGTTCGTTGAAGTAGCCGCCTAAGCTCGAGATATTTCCGTTGCCGCTCTGGGATTCTCCCGCAGCCGGCGCTTGGAATGCGAGTGGCTCCGGCGCTCCATCGTTCTCGGTCAGGGTGAGGGTCGGAGATTTGCCGGAATCGTAATCGATGCACGCATTCTCAAACAGCGCCTGGAATGCCATCCGAAATCCCCATTTG
>JASIJX010000610.1 GCA_030049955.1 Acidobacteriaceae bacterium | reverse complement strand
CGCGGATGGCGAGGTGGTTGGGACGTTTCCTACGGATACGATCTGATCAAATATCGCATCGGCGCGGCATGCTACCCTGAACTTTCCAGTTGAGGAGAATCCTGTTTGCAGTCCGGCGCGTTCCTCATTGCGGTCTTCGAGTTCGTTCTGCTACTTTTCTCGCTCAGCTTTCACGAGTGCGCGCACGCCTGGATGGCGTCGCGACTGGGCGACCAGACGGCGCGGCTGCAGGGCCGGGTTACGCTGAATCCCGCATACCATGTTGATCCCATTGGAACGCTGTTGTTTCCTGCGCTTATCATCTTCGGGCCGTTCTTCGGGTTCAGCCTATTCAGCGGATTTTTGGTGGGCTGGGCGAAGCCCACGCCGGTGATCACGCGGAACTTCAGCAAGATCGTGCGCGATGACAATTTGACGACGCTTGCCGGCCCGGTCTCGAACCTGATTCTGGTCGCAGTTGCGTTCATCATTCTTGCCGTTATGGCTATTGCGATGCCTGGCGGCCGAGAGATGGTCCGGGCCTCGCTTTTTGCCGCGTTCAATCCGGCGGCGTTGTCGTTCGCTCATCCGGTGGCGGTGCTGTGTACGCTGGCCATCCTCATCAATCTGTCGCTGTTTTACTTTAACCTGCTGCCCATTCCTCCGCTCGACGGCAGCCGCCTTCTGCGCAACGTGCTGCCATATCGCGCCGTGCAGTATTACGACCGCGTCAACATCTGGGTCGCCTATTTGCTGATGATCTTCGTCGGAGGGTACATTCTGCGGCTGCTGCTGGAGCCTTCGCTGGGGCTTATCTATTCGGCGCTGATTTCGCTGTAGGCCTCGTCTTCTCCGCTTTGCCGGTGGGGCGCGGGGTCATGTCCAGACCGCGTGTTAAAAGGAAGCGGAGAAACAGACCCGCATTGCCCGTGGGCTCTGGCCCGGCTGGGTAGACGATCGAGAACATGCGCGAGAGCCTGAGGCCGCGCACGCGCGCCAACCTGAGCGTTCCCAGCGCGAGCTGGTTGCGCACCGCCCAGCGCGAGACAAAGGCAACGCCAAGCCCAGCTTCGACGGCGCTGAGCAGCCCCTCGGTGGAGTCCAGCTCCATGATCGAGTGGATTTCTTTCTTCTTGAGACCGGCATGGACGAGCGCGTTCTCGACAACGCGCCGCGAGCCGGAGCCGAATTCGCGCATCAGCAACGGGGCATCCTTGAGGCGCGCGATGTCGATCTCGCGACCGGCCCATTCGTGGCCGGTGGGGACTACGAGAACCATGTGGTCTTCCATGAACGGCTCGATGCGGATGTCCTTGCGCAGCGGCGGGCCTTCAATGAGCGCAAGCTGAATGCGATCGGCGGCCAGCGCTTCCAGCATTTCATCGGTGTTGCCGCTGCGCGCGGTGATGGCGATGCGCGGGTTCTCGCGGAGAAAACCGGCGACGAGATTGGGAAGAAGATATTGGCCGATGGTTTGCGAGGCGCCGATGGCCAGAGTGCCGCCCTGTTGGCCGGATGCGCTTACGACGGCGGCGAGGGCTTCGTCGGAGATCGCCTTGAGCTTTTCAGCATAAGGCAGCAGCGCGCGGCCGGCCGCGGTAAGCGTGATGCGGCCGCTGTTGCGATGAAACAGCGGCGCGCCACATTCCTCTTCGAGCGCCTTGATCTGCTGCGTGACGGCGGGCTGGCTGAGCAGCAGTTCTTTTGCCGACCGGCTGAAGTTCAGATGCGTGGCAACCGTTCGAAATACTTTGAGGCGGAAGTTTTCCATCTATGGCCGATTTTATCTGTACGATTTGATCTGCCGGTGCGCCCATCTGACGCAGGATGCGCATTCCCTCAGGGGCTAGAGCCGTGCCTTCAAAACTTCGAAACTGACCCGCTATACGGCTATGACTGCGGAAGATTGGGCGGGCGGCTCCCGATACAATGGAGTGAGCCTGTTCAGCGATTTTCCGGCTTATTGGCAGGACTCATCTTTTCAGGACGCGATTCTTTTTTCTTGACGGACATAATGACGAAACCGGCAACCTCAACCTTGCGCCCGCGCGTGCTCAGCGGCATGCGGCCCACGGGCAAGCTCCATCTGGGCAATTACATGGGCGCGCTCGCCAACTGGGTAAAGCTGCAGAACCAGAACACGTACGAGTGCTACTTCTTCATTGCCGATTGGCACGCACTGACCACCGATTACGCTGACCCAAGCCAGATTGCACCCAATTCGCTTGAGGTGATGCTCGATTATCTGGCGGCGGGACTTGACCCGAAGCGCAGCGTACTGTTTTTGCAGAGCCGTGTGCTGCAGCATGCGGAGTTGGCTTTGCTTCTGGGCATGAGCACGCCGCTTGGATGGCTGGAGCGCGTGCCGAGCTACAAGGAGATGCAGGAGAACCTGTCGAACAAAGACCTGACGACGTACGGGTTTCTCGGCTATCCGGTGCTGATGGCGGCAGACATCCTGATCTACCAGCCGGACTTTGTTCCTGTGGGCCAGGACCAGCAGGCGCACGTGGAGCTGACGCGGGAGATGGCGCGGCGGTTCAATTCGTTCTACAAGTTGCCTGGCGAAGACGGCCGCGACGTATTGCCGGAGCCGAAGGTTCTGCTGACGCCCTCGCCCAAGCTGCCTGGTACCGACGGCCGCAAGATGTCGAAGAGTTACGGCAACACCATTCTGCTGAGCGATCCCGAATCGGTGGTGCGGCAGAAGCTCAAGACGATGGTTACTGATCCGGCGCGTGTGCGGCGTAGTGATCCGGGAGATCCCGACAAGTGCCCGGTGGGCGATCTGCATAAGGTGTTCTCGACGCCGGAGACGATGGCGAAGGTCTATGAGGGCTGCCGCTCGGCGGGGATTGGCTGCATCGAGTGCAAGGGATGGGCGGCAGACGGGCTGATGAAGGTGCTCGAGCCGATCCAGGACCGGCGCGCGCAGTA
>JASIJX010000609.1 GCA_030049955.1 Acidobacteriaceae bacterium | reverse complement strand
CTACTCGGTCCACCAGCACGCCATGGCGCCAATGATGCTGTTTGCTACCGGAGAGGCCTGCGGCCGCGATTTCAGTGACGCCATTTACAAGGGATTGGCCTGGATCAGCGGCTGCAATGAGTTGCATCGCGATTTCACACAGGCTGAGGCTGAACTCATCTGGCGCTGCATTTATCTTCCCTCGATGGACAAATATTCCGATGCGGCGATGCGCTTCCTGCGGTTGCGCAACGGCGCAGCCAATGCCCGGCTGAAGGTGCGTTATGAATGCCGTCCCTACGAACTTGGTTGGTTGCTCTATGCGTTTGCCGCAAAATAACTCGGAACCAGATATTAAATCTTCAATTCATCGGAGGATGCGACGAGATGACGACCGCGGAAAACAAGAGTTTGGAGCTGGAGACACACGGGTACACAACTCTCGAGTCGTTTATTGATCCGGTAGTCACTGAAGAAGCTGCGAAGGAGATAACGGCAGAATATCGTTCTGCCCAACCCCTTCCATGGAGGGGTGGGGGAAAATGGTTTGGCCACGTCAATTATGTGCCGTCTTTGTCAAGTCAGATATTTCGGCAGATAGCAAGCAGCGAAGTGGTCATGGAAATCCTGGATCGCGTTCTCGGAACCGATTATAAGGTTGTCGGTTTCGGTGGCAATGCTAATCTGCCCGGAAGCAGATTTCAGCCTTGCCATGCGGATGATTGGCTGGGAACAGACTTTGTGATAGTCAACATCCCGTTGGGCAAGGTGACCGAGGAGAACGGAAGTACAGAGGTCTGGCCTGGAACTCATAAGCACAAGTTGACGATTTCGGAATTCAATTCCATGCGCCGTCCCTCGATTCGCCTGAATTCGTCGCCGGGCGACATAGCCATCCGTTTTTCGAATCTGTGGCACCGGGGTACTCCAAATCGAAGCAACGAAGTCCGTCTAATGCTGGCACTTCTTGTATCTCGCTACTACGATAAGCTGCCCCGCATATCTGTAAACGAGGAACAAGAGCGCGATCTCCAGACCCTAAAGTTAGCCGTAAACTTTAAGGCAGGCGCATCGCTCAAATCGGGATTTAAGCCGAATTACTTTCCAGCAACCTTAAAGGGAAACGTCCTCGAACTAACTTGGATGTACACTCCTCCGGTCTTCACAGCGATTCGGCACTTTAAGAAGTCAAGCATCTAGGGTTCAAAAGCTGCCTACCAGTAGATCGATGTGACGATGTTGTCTATATGGATCTAATCGTCACTTGAATCATGATGGTGTGTTCTGGTTCAGTGTCCCCTGAAGAAGGATCTTCCGGAGATGGCCATGCGTGTTCTTTACAGCTTTCCACACAAACTGGGTGCTGATCGGATCTGTTACACCGCATGGCAACAAGTCAGGGGCCTGGCTTCCGCTGGGGTCGAGGTAGTGCTCTATGCGGGTGCTCTGTCGCGCCCTCTCCCGGAGTCGGTGGAAGTGCATACCACGCTCGCGCGAGGGCGGGTTCGGCTGCCGTATAAGCTGGTGGGGACACTGCGGGCCCTAACGCTGCATGACAAGATCGTTGCCCACCGCCTGAGGAGCCTCGCCAGCCGCATCGATGTGGTTCACCTCTGGCCGTGTGCTGCGCTGGAAACGATCAAAGCCGCACGCCAGCTCGGAATTCCCACAGTGTTGGAGCGGCCGAATGCGCACACGCGATTCTGCTATGAAATCGTGGCTGCCGAGCATCGCCGCATCGGGATCGGGACTCCGCATCACGATTACCTGGGCAACCCTAAAGTGCTCGAGCGGGAAGAGGCGGAGTTTGCGGCATGCGACTATTTGCTGTGCGCGTCGGAATTCACTGCGCGGAGTTTTCTCGATGCTGGATTTCCGGCCCGTAAAGTTCTCCGTCACCAGTACGGATTCGACGAGGATGTCTACCGTCTGGCCTCGGTCGAACGCGAACCAGCGAGGCCTTTTACCGCGCTTTTCGTCGGAGTGGACCCTGTGCGCAAGGGGCTCCATTTCGCCATGCAGGCTTGGCTTGAGTCGACGGCGAGCAAGGACGGAAAATTTTACATCGCAGGCGAGCTGAACAAGGAGTTCCGGCGGCGCTTTGCCGACTTCCTGTCTTACCCCAGCATCGTGCAACTCGGTCATCGCCACGATGTGCCGGAACTGATGCGCAATGCAGATGTCCTGTTGATGCCGTCGATCGAGGAGGGGTTCGGATTAGTCTGTGCGGAGGCAATCGCGGTCGGCTGCGTGCCCCTGGCTTCCGACGCATGCACCGAACTGTGCGTTGACATGGAGAACGCTCTGGTGCACCGCGCGGGTGATGTGGCGACCCTGTGCCGCCACATCTGCGAGGTTCACGACAAGCCGGACCTGCTGGTAAAGCTCCGCTCTGGCGCGCTGCGAGACCGAACCCAATGGACATGGAGCAGGGCCGGTGAGGTCCTGAATGGCGCCTATAAACTCGCAGCAATGCGATACGGAGAAGGCATAGTCCGGCCAGTACCGAAATTGGAAGCTGCAACGCGCTGAATAAACTACTACTTCCAGCACACAAAAACTGAATTTGACTGGATGGAAACTGGCGGGTACCTTTGCGATCTATGCGAGGCAACAGCAGGGAGTAAACTGATTCAAAACCTCGGGATTCGCCGAAGTACCTTTATAGCGAGCAACGGAGCCCCCCATGTCAAGTTTGGCAAGAGCTGTTTTCGTGTTTGTTTGCGTGGCAGTGTTCGCAGATCACGCATTTGGTACGACCTATTACATTGCCGCGTCTGGATCGGATTCGAATAGCGGCACCTCGATGAGTAGCCCCTGGCTCCATGCACCGGGCATGCCAACATGCGCGGCAACCTGTGCTTCGGTGACGCCAAATCCCGGAGACCAATTCATTTTTCGGGGCGGGGATACGTGGCATTTCGGAAACTCTTCCGCGAGTCCATACACGGGGGGAACTTGGACTTGGACATGGAACGGAACAAGCTCAAGCTACATCTACATCGGCGTCGATCAGACTTGGTACTCGGGAAGTTCCTGGACACGTCCCATTCTGACCGGCGACAACCCTACCAGCACTGTGGCCGTTTCATCCTGCACTTACACGACAGGCTCGGAGAACCAGTTGGTAAGTTTCAACGGCACCGAGTATCACACCTTCGACAACTTCGAGATGACGGGTTACTGCCAAGCCTCGTCCTCGGTGAGTTATGGAGGGGACGCATATATCGTGGTGGGCGATACCGGGCCGGAGGAATACGAGAACATCTACGCCCACGGCTGGACCCACCTGGCCTGGTCTTGCGGAAGCTACTGTTTTGACAGCAACGTTTTTGTAGGCGCATCACAGGGGCAGGAAGTTCTCTATCAGGTAGTGATCGACGGGAGCGATTCCGATCCTGCTGGTATTGCAGCCGATTTTAATGCCGTCTATGACATCCATGATTCCGTCATTCGCTATACCGCCAACCTGCTCGGAGGGAACTGCCACACGTTCCACGACAACTTGGTCGAGTATTCCTATGAACCCGGAGATGGAGTGGCGCATGGCAATATCTACGAGTGCAATGGCGAAGCCAGCGCATCAACGCCTAACAGCTTTTATAACAATGTGATTCGGAACGCCGGTCTTACCGTCGCTATGGGAGTTGGTCTGTGGCCTGAACCTGGCACATCGCAGACAGATTACTACTTCAACAACGTGGTGTACAACAACGACTGTGATAGCGGAGCGTGTTTCAACCTGGGCCAAAACAGTTCGAACCAAGGCACCCTGGTTCTGTTCAACAACACCATGCAGACCTCGGGCGGGACGGCTCTTGTAAAAGATAACGGGACGACCACCTACACGCATCCGTTGCTGACCGACAACAACCACTGGATCACCAGCGCGTCCAACGGCGTCAGCACGGCAGGATCATGGACCTCAACTACCGACCTCACCATGTCTCCGACCACGGCGACGACGGACGGATACACGGCCTCAGAGCCCTTCGCCTACTCGCCCACCGCGTCTGGGGATCCGACCGTTGGAAAGGGGACGAGCACTCAATCGACCTACTGTGCCGCGCTGAGCGGGGATTCGTTGGCCTACGCGGCGTGTCAGAAGTCCACAGATTACGGGGTGGCGTACAACTCGACCAACCACACTGTAACCCTTTCGTCTGGCTTGGCGGCTGCCGCTTTGAACGCCACACCAAACATTGGGGCATATCAGTATGGCCAGGCACCCGGGGTGCCAACCAACCTCACCGGGATCGTTGTAGTGCAATAAGTTTGTCAAAAATCGTTCAGGGTGAAGCTGAGCTCGAAAGCCTAGCAGCGCCTGCGCTGCAGGTAAACCAGAGCTCCGGCGAGAGGGGAGTCCGTGTGCCTGGCATTGCGGGGGTGGAACCAACGAGCGACCGTGGAGTGACGGTCAGAGTGCTGCGCTCGGTAGCTGACCTAGAAGAAATCCGGCCATTTTGGGAGTCGAGCCCGGGGACTCGCGAGTCGGATTTGGACTCTTACTTGACTTTTCTCGGGGAGAACCGTCAAACCATCCGGCCTCATGTGATTGCTGTTTTTCGCAACGGTGAGACAAACTCGATCTTTGTCGGGCGGCTAGATGATAGCCGTCTCAACCGAGTTAAGGTGGGTTATTTCCGAATTCGTCCTCGCATTAAAGCCCTGTATTTTGTCTACGGAGCATTGCGTGGGAATTCCTGCACAGAGAATTGCTCTTTGATCCTCCAGGAGATTCGAAACTGCCTTTCCAAGGGGGAGGCGGATCTTGCGTACCTCAATTTTCTTCCGGAAGATTCCGAGATGTACAAGCTCTCTCGGAAGATGCCGGGAATCCTGAGCCGCGATCATGTTCGGACTACGCAGAAGCACTATGCCGCAACACTTCCACAAACCGTAGAAGAGTTTCGCCAGCATTTGTCTCCACGGCTCCCGCGAAATCGTCAGTGGGCCAGGATGAATAAGCAGCTTGGGAAGGAAGTGAAGATAGAGTGCTTCAACGCTCCTTCCGAAATCGAAAGGATGACCACTGTCGTAGAACAGGTTGCCCGCAACTCTTATCAGCGAAGCCTGGGAGTCGGATTCATTAATAATGAACAGGAGCGTAGACGGCTGGCGCTTTTGGCCTCCAAATGTAGCTTGCGTGGCTATGTGATCTATATCGGTGGAGCGCCAGCTGCCTTCTGGATAGGAGACATAAATAACTCTGTTTTCGGCAGCGATTGCCTGGGTTTTGACCATACCTTTGGGAAATACTCCCCGGGTATGTATCTTATGATGAAGGTGATAGAGGGATTCTGCGCTGGAGAGGATGGAGTGACGGAGATTGATTTTGCGACTGGACATGCGGATTACAAGGAGGCATTGTCTAATCGAGTATGGCGCGAAACCGATGTCTACATCTTTTCCACCTCGCGGAGAGGCGTGTCGCTAAATCTGCTCAAAACGTCAGCAGTTGGCGCAGACCAGGCAATGAAATGGTTATTGGAACGCGCAGGGCTACTCAAAGAAATTAAGAAGCATTGGCGGCGAAGACTCGCAAAAAAGGGATAAAAGCCGACTAGTCAGCCTCGGATCCGGCGTCATTCTAATAGCCTGAACAAATGTTCAGGCTATCCCCTGCTGGCGGTCATCACCTCGGTCAGTTGAGGTGATTGGTCCGTGAAACCTCTTCTTCACACTCTCAATGAGATATATTCCACTGAGCCACCTGACAGAGGCGGCCGAGCATGCGAGCTCGAAGCCAATTATGCGCACCCCTCATGGATCCAAAATGCTGTCTTCTGTACCTCGATGCGTTGCGTGCGGTGAGCCTGGCGATCCGTGTCTGTCGGCCAGGGATCGCTTCCACGGCCGCGAGCGGGTATATCAGCTGATGCGCTGCTCTTCCTGTGAGCTCGTGTGGCTGAAGGACCCGCCGCCGCCCGAGCAAATGGGTGAGCACTACGGGCCGGACTACGATCGCTCCGTCGCGGCCGCTGGTGATTCGCCTGAGCGATGGACAAAACGCATTCGGGCGATCGCGCAATTCAAGAACGGCGGCTCGCTGCTCGATCTAGGCTGCAGCTCGGGCGGGTTCCTGCAGGCGATAGCCGGCCCCTCATGGAAACTGTACGGCATTGAGATGTCGGAGCCCGTCGCCCGGAGGGCGGAGACTGCCTCTGGAGCGCAGGTGTTTGTCGGTGACATCCTTGATGCTTCATTCGCCCCCGGGAGCTTCGACGTCATTACCTGCTTCCACGTCTTCGAACATCTGTACGAACCCCAGACTGTGCTGCGAAAAGTGGCCGACTGGCTCAAGCCTGGTGGCTTCTTCTACGTTAATGTCCCAAATATCGACTCCGCCGGTGCGCGCATCTTCCGCTCATACTGGTATGCGCTGGAGCTGCCTCGGCACCTGTTTCATTTTTCCCCGGTTTCTCTCGGCAGCGTGGCGCGGGCGGTCGGTCTGGAGGCAGTATCGCTGACCACCGAACGCGAGCTTTTTTTCGAGAAGAGCGTCCGCTATTACGTTGACGAAGTTTTCCGCCGCACCGGCCGGCCGCGCATCCCGCTGGCGAAGAGCGGGGTTCCAGGTCTTCCCTTTCGCGCCGCACGCAAGCTGTTTCGCCTGACGGTACTGCCTCTGATTACCGGTATTGCCTCCTTCGTCGGAGATGGCGAAAGCATTCACGGCGTGTTTAGGAAGCAGCTCCCATAAAGCAATGCATCCGTACACTGTAAAGTTCGGTGGTGGAGCGGACCAGTCAGTTCTTAGTCCGATCGTGCTGGTGGCTATGCTGGCGGCCACCGTGCTCATCTTTGTTCTGCCGCGCAAGCACGTCCTTGCGCCTCTCCTGATCACGATCTTTCTAGTTCCGCAGAACCAGCAACTCTACGTTGCCGGCGTTCACCTGTTCGTGAACCGTCTGTTGATCCTGGCCGCCTTTATCCGCGGTGCCACCTCAAAGGAACCCAAACAGAAGTCGGTATGCGCAGGGGGCTGGAACTCGATCGACACGGCCGCTGTGTGCTACATGACCATCCTTTCGGCGGCCACGATGATGCAGTATTTGAGCGTTTCCGCCCTGATTAACCAGCTAGGCTATCTGTGGGACTATATGCTCGGCTATTTCGCCCTGCGTGTGCTAATCCGCAGCGAAGAGGAAACCCTCCTGGCTATCAAGTGCTGTGCAGTCCTGTCAATGCTCTTTGCGGTGGCCATGGTCATTGAGCAGGAAAAGATGTTCAACGTCTTCGGCCTGCTCGGCAGCGTACCCATGGCGCCGGAGGTTCGGGATGGCAAGATTCGCTGCGCGGCCGCGTTCGCGCATCCGTTGACTGCAGGAGCTTTTTCCGGCACCACTATCCCGCTGTTTGTTCTGTTGTGGAAGTGGCGCAGAGCTCGATGGCTCGCCGCGGCCGGAATCGTCGGAGCTACCGTCATGACGATGACGACCTCGACGAGCACTTCCCTTTTGACCGAGGTTGCCGGAGTCGTGGGGATCTGCTTCTGGCCGCTACGGAAGAAGATGCAGATCGTCCGCAGGTGCCTGGTGGGTACAATCATCGGTCTAGCTCTTGTGATGAAGGCCCCCGTTTGGTTCATCATCGCGCACATCGATCTAACCGGGTCCTCGTCCAGTTATCAGCGCGCAGAGCTCATCAATGAATTCGTAAACCACTTCAACAGTTGGTGGCTGATGGGGACGACGAACGCCGCCTCCTGGGGCTGGGACATGTGGGACGCGCAGAACATGTTCGTATCTGTTGGAGAGGCAGGCGGCCTTGCCGCGCTCATCTTCTTTATTCTGATGGTATCCAGAAGCTTCGGCCGACTTGGCACGGCCCGAAAGCGCGTGAAGTCGAAGCAGCAGGAATGGATCGTCTGGCTCCTGGGCTCGGCTCTTTTTGCCCACGTAGTTGCCTTCTTCGGTGTCAACTACTTCGACCAGGTGAGGGTGGCATGGTTTGCCATGGTTGCGATGATTTGCGCGTATACCGCACCTCTGCTGCACGGCGCAACGCCCCCCAATGTAATCGTCCATGTTCGCGTCCCGGATCCTTCGGAGCGCGCCGCCTCCTCCACCAAGCCTTCGCTTCCGCGTCGGATTTATCATCTATGCGCCGGCTGAGCCGCCCATGACCGGACCAGACACACGCTACGTTGTTGTTACGCCCGTCCGCGACGAGGAAACGTACCTGCCCCGCACCATCGAAAGTATGGCGCGGCAAACTGTGCGTCCGCTGCAGTGGGTGATTGTCAACGACGGATCGAAGGATAGCACACCGAAGATCATCGACGATGCCGTACGCCAGTACCCGTGGATACGCGGCGTGCATCGACCAGACCGCGGATACCGTAAATGGGGCGCTGGCATCATTGAGGCGTTTTACGACGGGTATCACGCCCTCGAATTCTCCGACTGGGAATTCATGAGTAAGCTAGACGGCGACCTTTCCTTCGGGCCCGACTACTTCGAGCGCTGCTTTGGCAAGTTCCGCAACGACGCGGCGCTCGGGATCGGCGGCGGTGTTCTCTATCACGATGAGAAGGGACGCAGGGTGCTCGAAAACCATCCGCAGTTTCATGTTCGGGGCGGCGTCAAAATCTACCGGCGTGCCTGCTGGGAGGCTATCGGGGGCCTCTGGGTCGGGCCAGGGTCAGATACCGTCGATGAAGTGAAGGCCAATATGCTTGGCTGGACCACCAGGAGTTCCTTCGACATCCATATGACGCATCACCGCTTTACCGGAGCTTCGTGGGGCCGTTGGGGCGGCCTCGTGAAGGACGGCAAGATCGATTACGTCACGGGATACCATCCGTTGTTTCTGGCGGCAAAGTCGATTGCGCGCCTGCGCCGCCAGCCGTACGTACTCGGCTCCTTCGCTCTGGTCTGCGGTTATATCAGTGCTGCCTGGCACCGCGCGCCTCGTGTGGACGATCCTTCCGTCATCCGCTATCTCCGCCAGCAGCAACTGGCACGCCTCTTTGGGGGCGAGACCATCTGGAAATGAACTCTCACGGCATATCAGAGCCATGCATGGCGACCGCTGCTGCGCCGTCTTCAGTCACGCTCTCTATCATCTGCGTGAACTGGAATTCGCTCGACTTTCTGCTCGACTGTATCTCCAGCATCTACAAATACGCACCGAGCGAGCCGTATGAAATCGTTGTTGTTGATAACGCCTCGACGGAAGACCGACTGGAACGGCTCACGGAGCGGTTCCCCCTTGTCAGGCTGGTCAGAAACGACCGCAATCTTGGCTTTGCCGGTGCGAACAATCTGGGCATACGACATTCTTTCGGACAGTACATTCTGCTGCTGAATCCAGACACAAAGGTCGTCGGACCCACAGTCGGACTGCTGCTCCGCCAGATCAAATCGCTACCGGATGCCGGCATCGTCGGCGGCACGCTTCTGAACGGTGACCTGAGTGTCTCTACCACATCTATCCAGAAATTCCCGACGATCCTGAATCAGTTCCTGACGGCCGAGTCGCTTCGCCTGCGCTTTCCCTCGCTGTCCCTGTGGAACATCGCTCCGCTCTTCTTGAAGACCTCTGGACCGCTGAAGGTCGATGTCATCCCCGGCGCCTGTATGATGCTGCGCCGAAGCGTTCTTGAACAAGCCAATCTGCTGACAGAGGATTACTTCATGTACGGCGAAGATATCGATCTAAACCTCAAGGTCAGAAGACTGGGGTATGCAAGCTACTATGTAGCAGACGCGAAGATCGTTCACTACGGTGGACGTAGCAGCTCCCGCCAGCCAGTTTCTCAATGGTCTACACTCATGATGTGCCGGGCGATGCTGCGCTACTTCCAGGTTAACCGAGGCCATCTCTATGCTTTGGCCTATCGCTTAACCATGGGATTGGCCGCGCTCATCCGTCTGACCCTGCTCGCTGCCATGCGTCTGTTCGGCGACTGCCAGGGCATTGACTATTCGACGGCCAAGTGGCGTACCATTTTGCGCTGGTCCGTCGGCTTGGAGCAGGTCTAACCGAGAAGTTGCGGAATCAACCGCGGAGAATATCCTACCTTGTGCGGCATCTGCGGAAAACTGAGCTTTGAACGCGAGGCCAGAGTGTCTCCTGATTTCGTCCGGGCGATGGCCGACATGATCGCCCATCGAGGTCCCGACGATGACGGCTATTACTTTTCCGGGCCCGTCGGACTCGGGTTCCGGCGCCTTGCCATCATCGATCTGGCAACAGGTCACCAACCGCTCTCAAACGAGGACGGGACGATCTGGATCGTATTCAATGGCGAGATTTATAACTACATCGAGTTGCGGGAGTTCCTGCAGTCCAAAGGCCACACCTTCAAAACTCGCACCGACACAGAAGTCATCGTCCATCTCTACGAGGAGTTCGGCGCAGACTGTGTCAGCCGCCTGCGAGGCATGTTTGCCTTCGCCATCTGGGACGATCGGGAGCAGCAGCTCCTGCTGGCCCGCGATCGAGTCGGCATCAAGCCGCTTTATTACCGACTTTCCAACCAGTCTCTGATCTTTGCTTCGGAGATCAAGGCAATCCTCGCCGATCCTGAAGTTGAAGCCGAGGTCGTTCCCCGCATGATTGATCGTTTCCTCACCTTTTACTACGTTCCCGGGGAGGAAACACTCCTACGCAATATCTTCAAACTGGCACCCGGCTGCTTCATGGTGGTGAAAGACGGCCGTGCGACCGTCAGGCAGTATTGGGACCTACAGTTTGCTCCCGCTCCCCGCAGCGTGCGCGAGGCGGAGGCGGAGCTAACCACACTGCTCGAAGAATGCGTGCGCATGCACATGATCAGCGATGTGCCCGTGGGATTTCTCCTCAGCGGCGGCGTCGACTCCACGGCCATGCTGGGAATGGCTGTGGGCAAGACTGAGCACGAGCTGGGCAGTTTTACCCTGGGCTTTTCGGCTCCAGGCCTGGCCGACGAGCGCCCCTATGCTCGCCTTGCCGCGGAGCGCTTCGGCTCCTGCCAGCACGAAATGTCCATCAGCGCTGCGGAATTCGCAGACTTTCTGCCCCGCTTTGCTTGGTATATGGAGGAGCCCGTTTGCGAGCCGCAGGCCGTGGCGCTTTATTATGTCACGCGGCTCGCGGCCGAGCACGTCAAGGTGCTGATTTCCGGTGAGGGCGGCGACGAAGCTTTCGCCGGCTATCCCATCTATCGCAACATCATCTGGCTGGAGCGGCTCAAATCACTGCTCGGCCCGATCTCCGGGATACTCTCTTCCGCAATGGTAAACCTTAACGCGGCACGACCGTCGCATCGTTTGGAGAAGTACGGACTTCTGTTCAATTGCCCATTCGAGTCCTACTATTACAGTCGAACCTCGAGCCCGAGCCGCTTCTTCAACGCACGCGGCAGTGAACTTTACACGAGTGATTTTGCCGCGTCCGTCGATCGGGAATTTTCCACGGCCCCGGTCGCCAATTGCCTCGCCAGCCCGTCGGCGAGCGGTGTCCTAAACCGGATGCTTTACACCGATACCAAGACTTCGCTGCCTGACGATTTGCTGCTCAAGGCCGACAAAATGACCATGGCGAACTCCGTCGAGCTGCGCGTGCCCTTCCTGGACCATAAGTTCCTCGAGTTTGCCGCCCGGCTCCCGGAGAATATGAAAGTGCGCGGTTTCCGCACTAAATACTTGGCCAAGAAGGCCCTGAGGGACAAAGTCCCGGTGGAAATCCTTCGCCGTAAGAAAGCCGGATTTCCCGTGCCCTATGATTCCTGGATGCGCAGCGAACTGAGGGACTGGGTGCAAGACATCTTGTTCGACCGTAAGTCACTCGATCGCGGCTACTTCAACCGAAAGTGCATCGAAGGCATTATCGATCGCGACAGCCGCTTTCACACGCATCCCAAGGAAATTCTCTCCCTGGTCTCACTCGAACTATGGCATCGGTCGTTTATCGACGGCGCCAGAAGCGCTGCAGCCGGTACCGGCGCCGTTTCTCTCGCGGTGTAACCGCGCGACTCCGGACAACCAGTAGCCGATCTCAGGCTCATCTTATGTACGAAACCGAAGCAAATTGGCAAAAGGAAACTTCTGACCAGATTCCGGCGGAGATCCTTGCGCGTTTTGGCGAACTGACGGGAGCCTTGCTGAGCCGCACGGTCCTGCCATGGAGCGAGCACTGCACGGAATGCGTGTGGCCTACCTGCTACACCTCCTGCGATCTCTACAGTGCCCGCGAGGATGGCCGCTGCCGGAGGTTTATGGACGGCATGGTGCGTATCGACTTCCCCGGGTCCGTCAACGGTTATCTTTTGAAGATCACGTTCAAACGCTGGGCTAAGCTGTGGGCGCCAGGCAACGTCCGACTCCGCTCAGCGGAAGTCGCTCTGCGCATCGAAAATCGCGACTACCACATCGCCGCGGCGCTGGATATTCTGCCCACCCGCATACGCTCGCTTGTCTCGTCGAAGCGCTACAGCATGAAGAAGAGGCTCGCCAGCCGCCCTGGCTCAGCGCCTTCCCTGCACTGCTCCTTCGTCGTCGAGTGCTACAACCCGCAGGAACGCGCCGTCAGCCTTTCCTTCACAATCCGTTCCGCCTCGATCAACGTCACTATTCCCTACCAGAAACTCATCAACTTCGCCCCAGGCTTTAACCGGCTGCAAATTCCCTGCGAGGAGATGGCAGCCGTTGTCGATCTCTCTCGGCCGTTCAACGTCGAGATGGTTCCCAACGGCGAAGTTGCCGCGCTGACACTCATTTTTGGGCTCATCGATTTCGTTCAGGAAGCCCCGGTGGCCGAGCCAGTCCGAGCCAATGGCGTCCGGTCCTCGGATGGCAAAGTGAAGTGCGTGATTTGGGACCTGGACAACACGATATGGGAGGGGATTCTGGTGGAAGACGGCGCTGCAAAGCTGATGCTCAAACCAGGCATTCGCGAAGTTCTGCACGCGCTGGACAGCCGCGGAATCCTCCTCTCGGTCGCCAGCAAGAACAATCAAGACGAAGCGTTGGCACTCCTCAGGGAAATGCAGATCGACGAGCTGTTTCTCGCGCCGCAGATTTCCTGGCAGCGCAAGAGTCAGTCGATTCGCGAGATCGCGAGCCAGCTAAATATCGGACTGGACAGCCTTCTCCTTGTGGATGACTCGGCTTTCGAGCGGCAGGAAGTGGCTACCGCTCTGCCTGAGGTGCGGGTCGTTGACGCGATAGAGTACATGAACCTGCCGGAGCGCGAGGACTGCCGCGTACCGATAACTGAAGAGAGCAGGAATCGGCGAAAGGTGTACCGCGTCGAAGCGGAGAGACAGGACTGCGCTTCCTCTTTTGCCGGTGACTATGCCGCATTTCTCCGCGATTGCGAAATACGCATCAAAATTACGGAGCTGGACGACAAGAATCTGGAGCGAGTCCATGAACTCACTCAGCGCACCAACCAGATGAATTTTTCCGGTAATCGCTATGATCGCGATGTACTAAAGAAGGTCCGCGAGACGCCCTGGCTTGACGCCTGGGTGCTGGAGGTCGAGGATCGTTTTGGCAGCTATGGCATTGTCGGTTTCTGCATCGTCGACAGTCGCGAACCCATCATCACCGACCTGATGTTTAGCTGCAGGATCCAGTCGAAGCGCGTCGAGCACGCCATTCTGGGCTGGCTGCTCCGCACGTATATCGACGCAACCGGCAGAGATATGTGGGCCAGTTATCGCAGAACCCCGCGTAACGCTCCGTCGGGTCGCGTCTTTGAGGATATGGGGATGCAGGACGTCGCCACTCTCGATGGCGTTTCGCGCCTCGTCTTCCGCCGGAATCAGCCCGTTCACGACGATGGCGTCATTGCGATCAGCGTGCAGACGGCGTCAACGGCGGCGTAATCCCGGTGAGCGTCCGATCAAGCCTCGGCGGCATCCGGCGTGGCGTACTGAGCGCACTCTACAGGCGAACCGAAACTCTGAGCGATCTCGGGCCAGTGGTCAGCTTTACCTTCGACGATTTTCCCCGCAGCGCGTTCACCTGCGGGGCCGCTATTGTGGAAGGCGTCGGTGCGCGTGCCACTTATTACGTGGCGATGGGAATGATGGACACGGTCAACCGCCTCGGAGCGCAGTTTTGCAGCGACGATCTGCGTACACTGGCCGGCCGCGGACATGAAATCGCGATTCACGGATATCAGCATTTCTCTGCGCGAAGGACTCCCCTGGCAGACTTCGTCCGCGATGCCGCGGAATGCCGCGAGGCTCTGCGCCGCCTGCTGCCTGGCGCGGCCTCCGATAACTTCGCTTATCCCTACGGAGAAGCGACGCTGGCGTCGAAGCGGGTGCTGGGACCGCGCATGGCGAGTTCCCGCGGGACGGCCCCGGGACTGAACGGACCAAACGTGGATCTCAATCTGCTCCGCGCGAACCCTCTTTACGGCGGTGAGAACGAAGCCGAAGCCGCACGGCGCCTTGTCACTGAAAATCAGGCCCGGAAATCCTGGCTCATTTTTTACAGCCATGACGTGGCCACGAAACCTTCTCCCTATGGCTGCACCCCAGCTCTCCTGGGGACGGTGCTTTCGGCTGCAGCGGAGTCGGGTGCTCGGCTGATGACCGTAGTTGATGTCGTTAGGAGTCTTCGCGGAGTGGAAGGGACAAGTACAGATCAGGCAACACAAAGAGAAACAGAAATCTCCGATTCTTTCCGTTAAGCAGCAAACCGCGGGCCATTAGGTGATTTTTTTCATGCACATTCTCCACGTTGTCGGAGCGAGACCGAACTTCATGAAGGCGGCGCCGGTGATGCGCGCGCTGACTGGCCGGCCTGATGTGCGCCAGAGTCTGGTGCACACGGGCCAGCATTATGACGCGAACATGTCCGATATCTTCTTCCAGCAGCTTGCCATCCCCGAGCCGGACGTCAACCTCGGCGTGGGCTCCAGCAGCCATGCGCGGCAGACGGCCGAGATTATGACCCGGTTCGAGTCGGTACTTCTCGAACGCATGCCGGACAAGGTAATTGTCTACGGTGACGTAAACTCCACCCTGGCAGCTTCCCTTGTCTGCGCCAAGCTGCAGATCGAAGTGGTCCATGTCGAGGCCGGTCTGCGTTCCTTCGATCGGACCATGCCGGAAGAGGTGAATCGCATAGTTACTGATCGGCTGGCCGACGTCCTGTTCACACCCTCCAGAGATGCTGACAGCAACCTCCTTGCCGAAGGCATTGAGGTCGACAGAATCTGCAATGTCGGCAATGTCATGATCGATTCGCTTATCGAGCTGCTGCCAGCGGCTGCGGCCGTTCCTAGGAACGGTCTGCCCGATTCCTACGTGCTCGTCACCCTGCATCGTCCGTCCAATGTTGACGACAGCCTGAGTCTGAGGCAGGTTGTTGAACTCCTCCTCAGAGTTAGCACCGATATTCCGGTTGTTTTCCCGGCTCACCCGAGAACAAAACAGCGGCTGGCTGGCCTTAACCTGGACCTCAGCACTCTTCACCTGCTTGATCCGCTCCCGTATATCGAATTTGTTGCTCTGGAAAAATCGGCTACTGCAGTCATTACAGATTCCGGAGGCATCCAGGAAGAAACCACCTATCTGGGCATTCCGTGCCTGACGTTGCGTGACAACACCGAGCGGCCTATCACCGTGGAGATCGGCACGAATGTACTGGTAGGAAGAGGCGGAACCCGTCTTCTGAGTGAGATGAACACAGTCCTCAGAGGCAAGGGGAAGAGAGGCGACATTCCTCCCTTATGGGACGGCAGAGCCAGCCAGCGAATCTCTCATATTCTCTGCGGTGCGCCAAACGGCTCGAAAGAAACCGCTTACAGCGCACAGGTCCAGTACACTGATCGGAAAAATTGAAGCAGAGTAATGCGACAACGCTGTTCTTGCCAAACTCCTGTAAATGATCCTTGTCTCTCCAATCGACAACTCTGAACACAGTCGAGGCGAACAAAGAGTAGTCTGTTTGCAATTCGGGTGAGTAACCATCCACGGCGGCTGTGCCTGCGGTCAGCCTTTGTTAACGCGATCAATAAATGCACATGCAAAATACCTTTACAACCTGTTATGAGATTCTCTGAACAAATCAGGTCCAAAGTAAACCGAATCCTGACCGGAAGCAGTCTGCGGGCCACGGCCGCGAGAGGAGTTGCATGCCTGGGAAGCACAAGCACCGCCGAACAAGTTAGCCGCTTTGTGCGCAATATGTTGCTGGCGCGGCTTCTCGTGCCAGAAGCGTTCGGCGCGATGGCCATCGTCCAATCTTCGTCCTCCCTCATATCATCGCTTTCCGACGTAGGCATGTGGCCTGCAATCGTGAGTCATCCCCGTGGGGGCGACGACGAATATCTTAACGCTGCCTGGTGGATGGGTTTGGCGCGCGCAATATGCCTTTATACAGTCATTTTTCTTTTCGCTCCATCAGTCGCACACTTCTATCGCAATCCAAGTTTGTCGCCCCTACTGCGTCTGACGCTGGTAAGCACTGTCCTTGACGGTATGCTCAGCCCCAGGGCAAAACTTGCTCAGAAGGATATGAAATTCGGCCGCCTCGCATTTATCACCAACGGTGGTGCGATCTGTGGCGTAATCTTTACGATTTTCCTTGGCGTATACTTGCGCAATGTGTGGGCTTTGGCAATCGGTTATTGCTCTGAAAACGCCTTCCGCTGCGCATTTTCCTATATTCTATATCCGAAATTGCCCTCTCTTAAGTGGGAGCGACACGCCTTGCGGGACCTTTTGAAATTCAGTAAAGGCATGTTTGGCCTGTCGTTTTTGAATCTGGTCTTCGCCAGGACAGACATCTTTATGCTTGGGAAACTATACCCGCCTGCACTCCTGGGGTGTTACGCTCTCGCAGTAAGCTTGGTTCAGACGCCATCATCATTTCTAACTAACCTCCTGGCCAACATTCTTTTACCTATGTTTGCACGCGTCCAAAGAGATACAGGCGGGGAGAAAAGGATCCTATTGAGCTCCACCTCGTGGAATATTCTCTTGGGTTTGCCGATCGTAGCAACACTCAGCTTGTCCAGTTCATCGATTCTGCGAATCGTCTATGGTCCCCGATACAGCGTGGGCGCCGCAGCACTCAGCGTGGCAGCAGGCGTGGCTCTTCTGAACATCCTGAATTCAATCATAACGGACTGGTTTTTTGCCATCGGGCGACCGGAACTCCATAGACGTGCTGTGGCGGCATCCGCCGTTACAATGGCCCTGATCTGCTATCCAGCCTGCCGCATGCTCGGCCTTGCTGGCGGACAGGTTGCCGCCCTGATTGCGATACTAGTTAGTTACGGCCTTCAGATTGACCGAGTCCGCCAGATAAGTGGGCTCAAAACCAGTCCGTATGGCAAGCCGATACTGTTCGCAGCCATCGTGTCTGCAGGGGTATTAGCGCTAGGATTCGCTTTTCGTCATCTCGGTCTGGAGATTAGCCCGGTTGCGAATGTGGCTTTCGCGGCATTCGCATGCGTGCTGGCGTATTCGGCATATGTCCCCCTCCTTGCTAAAGACCGATACTTCATGGCCGGTGAGCATGAAATTTGATCATATCGGTGTCATCGCCGATACGTTGAACCGCGGGCGTACTGCGCTGGAAGGGTGCTTCGATATCCAGGGCTGGACTACGGAGTTCTGCGACGGAACTAACTGTGTGTATGTCCAGTTTTGCCATGATTCATCCGGAATCTGCTATGAGGTGGTTGCCCCGCTCGACGATAAGTCACCAGTCATGACAGCTCTCCTCGCTCGACATAATGTGCTGAATCACGTCGCGTATCTTGTTGATGATCTGACTATCGAATGTACGCGCCTCCGCATGGCTGCGGTATATCCAGTAGGACCGCCGAAGCCGGCCATTGCGTATGGGGGCCGAAATATTCAGTTTTTCGTGACGCCACTTCGATTTATCATTGAGCTGATTGAAGCGCCACACCACGCGCATGTATTCGACTGGGAGGCGCCGGCGAAAACAGAACCAGAGCTGGGCCAGTCTGGAAATGAGGGTATTTGATGATGCAGCTGAAACCCGGCAAACTTAAGCGGGCCTATTTCGATGATCCGCTTAATATCATAATTCGCGGAGTAAACAAGTTATACACGGT
>JASIJX010000608.1 GCA_030049955.1 Acidobacteriaceae bacterium | reverse complement strand
GGCGTGCGTGGCTGCATTTCGACGGGATCAACTACAGGGCATATGTGTATGTAAACGGGGTGCCGGCAGGGAGTATCGACGGAGCGTTTATCCGTGGGCGGTTTGACGTGACAGAGCTGATGACACCGGGCAGGAAGAATTGCATCGCAGTGCTGATTATGCCCGTGCCCAAGCCAGATAAGGTCATGCCAAAACAGCTTAGCGGATACGAATGGCCCGCCGAGTTTCCTAACAACGAACCGACGATTTTGGCGGCTGATAGCTGGGACTGGCTGCCGACGATCCGCGACCGGGACACGGGAATCTGGAACCACGTACGGCTGACGGCTAGTGGAGATATAACCATCCAGAATCCCTTTGTGAGCACACATTTTCCCGATTCTCAGGTCCTGGATCGCGCCGATGTAACGCTGAAGCTGGAGTTGAAGAACCATTCGGCAGAAGCACGCAAAGGCGAGTTGAAGGTGCGATTAGGCGAGATCGAGTTTACGCAGCCGGTATCGCTGGAGGGCGGTGAGACAAAGACGCTGACGCTTGATAAATTGACCCATCCGCAATTATCTCTCGCTAATCCGAAGTTATGGTGGCCTAACGGCTATGGCGAGCAGAATCTTTACGACCTGACGTTGGAGTTCATCTGCGCAGGCAAAGTTTCGGACGTGAACAAATCCCGCATCGGAATCCGCGAGTTTACTTATAATCACGAACCACTCACCGAGTGGGACACAAGTGCACTGCGCAATGGCATGTCTGTAGCCGAAATGAAGACCACGGAAGTCAACAACCCATTGACGTTCTTCTGTAACGGACAGCGCATTTTTATACGCGGGGCCAATTGGGCAATGAGTGAAGGCATGCTCCGTTGCGACCGCGAAGGATTTGAGAAACGCCTGCGGATGGAAAAGCATATGAACTTCAATCTCATCCGCAATTGGGCCGGAAATCTCGATAAACCTGAGTTTTTCGACATCTGCGACGAATATGGATTGATGGTATGGGAAGAGTTTGGCATGGCCAATCGGTCGATGCCCGATGATCCTGGCATCTGGCTCACGAATGCACGCGACCGCTTCCTGCGTCGCCGCAATCATGCCTGCGTGGTTGTTTGGTGCGCAGCCAACGAATCGCTTCCCGAGGATCCGATTCTTACCGATATGCCGCGAATGGCCGAGGACCTGGACGGAACAAGGTTATTCTTGCAAAGTTCCATCCAGGTGCCGCCTACTGAAGGCGATGGGCCTTATGATACAAGGCCAGCGAGCTTTTATTTCAAGGAACTGGCACGCGGTTTCCGACCGGAACTGGGATCACCGACGATTCCGTCTGCAGAGAGTATGCGGCGCATGATGCCCCATAACAAGCTTTGGCCGGTCAATGAAATGTGGGCTCTGCACGACTGGTGGCTGGGACATGGGTGGGAAACCGGCACCGGGCTGTGCGGCGCTACGCAAACTGCAATTGCAGGCTATGGTGCGCCCAAAGGAATTGACGACTTTTGCCGCAAGGCGCAGATGGTGAACATGGAGGTGTTCAAGGCCATTTATGAGGCGTGGGGTGATCGCATGTGGAATGATTGCACCGGCGTCATGATGTGGATGAGTAATCCGGCATGGCCATCGCTGACCTGGAATACCTATGACTACTACATGGAGCCAACCGCAGCCTATTTTGCCTGTCGGAAAGCATGCGAGCCCGTCCATATCCAGTGGAACGCGGCGACCAACTATGTGAAGGTGGTCAATTGCAGTCTCGTCGAACTAAAAGGAGCGAGCGCCGAAGCCGCCATCTACAACATCGACGGCACTCTTGTGCAAACCAAGACCCTGAATCTTGATTGCCCTGCAGACAGCGCGAACGAATGCATGAGGCTGTTCGTCGCAGGAGAGGACACTACCGAGAGCCTATCGAGCGTGCATTTCATCAAGCTGGTGTTGAAAGACGCCGGAGGGAAGCTGCTGTCTACGAACTTCTACTGGCGAGGCACGGAGGAGTGGAAATACGAAGAGTTGGAACACATGCCACAGGCCGAGGTCGTCGGAACGGCAACCGCGGTGAAGGATGGACGTCTCACGGTAGATTTGGAGAATCCGACACAGCGTGTGGCTCTGATGGTCCGCTTGAAGCTGGTGGATAAGGCCACAGGCCAATTAGTGGCACCGGTCCTCTACTCAGACAACTATGTCTCGCTGGTTGCGCAGGAACATATTCGCGTCGACATCGACCTTGCCCGCGTCAAGCCCGGACGCACAGTCATGCTGGCTGTCGAGGGATGGAACATTTCGCCGACCGAAGTTGGTCAACTCAATGTTTAGCTACGTCGCCAAAGCAAGCAACGAACCAGTAATTTGTCACTTATTTTCCATAACTAGGACATTGAATGATAAGCAGAGAACGAGTTGGAAGCAGTTTGTAGTCATGGAGCAATAGCTGGCCCCGCTAATCTCCCTGGTATGATATTCGTTCGTTACGTCGCAGCTGTGGACCACATTAAGACAGGAGCACGTATGAATCCGCGATTTTTTGTTGGCTGCGGCGGTGCGGCGCGCTGCTCTCCAAGGCTCTTCCGGGAAGCGCGACCGCTGCAACCCGTCAGAACCCGCGAGACAGCCTACCACCGACCTTCGTCGATTCGAACATATGAGGGTTGGCGTATCCTTCCACTTTGGGATGAACACCTTTACCGGCGACGACTACGACTAGGGCACCGCGCCTGCGGCCACCTACGTGCCCAATATGCTGGATGTAGACCAGTGGCTTGCCTCCGCGGAACTGATCGGCGCGCAATACGCGATTTTCACCGCGAAGCACATGTCGGGCTTCGCACTTTGGAGATCGTCCGGTTACAACTACGATGTGATCGCCGGCGGCAATCATACCGATGTAGTGGCTTCGTTTTTTCGCTGCCTGCGGCAAGCGGAGGATATTGCCAGGGTATCTATTATTGCATTATTGATCCGCGCAACGAGGGCAATCAGGGCCACGTCGACTGGACGGGACGGATTTCAAACGCATACTTTGACCTCATCCAGCGACAGATGCAAGAGTTGCACAGCCGATATGGACCGATTGGCCTTCAGATTATCGACATTCCCGGCAAGCTCAGCCCCGACCAGCGTTGGCAGCTTTATCGCGAAGTGAAGGCTCGTGATCCGCATTGCCTGATCACCTTGGCCATCTGACTGCAAAGACTCGCCTATCGGGTGCATAACAAATGCAGTTGTGGAGGTCAACCCTTGCCTTTCTTCCTATGCGAAAGCCTGGCTGGCCTTGGCCAAGATGAAAATCGCTAAAGTTAGTTCCGCTACACCCCCCAATTGAATCATTATTGGCCACCGACCGCTTCGCTTCCACTCTCCCGTCGCCGCGCCAAGCAGACTCGCCGCGATCACAATGAGTGACATGAAAAGAGGCCAGCCGATTGCGGCTCCTAGAGAACCCAACGATGATACGGAAGCGCCATAGAGCAACAAACTGCCGAACCAAAGGCATCCCATGACTAAGGCCAGAATCCAATGATCCACGCCGCCGAGAAGAAAATTGGCGGCGGTCGACCTCTTCCTCATTAGCCAAAGGCAATACAACAGGCTTGGAATCGACCCGGCTATCAGAAGAGGAAGCCAGATTACGTTGGCAGCACTGCTGGGCCGAGCGCCATGCTGAATAGCCAGACTGACAAGTGGAGTGCCGAAGGCGAGGGCAAAATTCTGGAATGACGCCGCGCAGCCGCAGAGAATAGCTAGTGTGAGACCAGCTTCAATGTTTTTGCGCTGCCTCCCGGAGCAAGCCGACGCGGCGTTTTCGCGCAGCCTGCCGGCAACTGCGCAAATCGATACGCCCAGCAACATCAGTACGATACCAACGAGAAGTGTGTGTCCCGCCGTAGTGTCTAGCTTCTCGGGATGCAGCAGCAACATCGGAATCAGTGTTCCCGTTGCGGCAGAGACGCCCAAAACAATCGAGAACGTCAGTGCGATGCCGATCGTTTCTACGGCAATGCCAAAAAACACCTGAGAAAGCCCCCAAATCGCTCCGAAAGCAAGAACATGCGAGAATAACTTTGCCCCCGCCAAATGATATACGGTGACGAGCGCAGGGATCGTGCATAGTGCAGTCGCAGCAGGCAATATGACAAGGGCGAAGGAAGTCCAGGCCAGCCAGGTGTTCTCCCAAGCCCAACTCCGTGTAAATTTCATGGGCAGAGTAAAACTAGCGTTCATTAGCCCTGCGACGACAAGATAAAGAAATCCGTATTCAATGCGAGATTCCATTCGGGTTTCACTGTTCTGCAAGATTTGAAGATTATCGCGGCGGAGGGGCCAGGTGGAGGGCCATACGCCGCCATCAGCACACCGGATAAGCGTCCTGCGTGACTCAGTTGAAAGGAAAGTAGAAATACGCTTCGATTCCAGTCGGTTCATCCTGTGAAATGAAATGCCATCGGACAGGAGAGGCGCGCATAGCGTCATGATGAGGTTTCGAAGCTTCTTAAAGGGGCCGTGCGGTCAGGATGCAACGAATAGTCACGTGCCTTCTTTGGCTCCGAAGCGCTTTGTACGTTTTGCGTGTTTGTGTTGCGTGATGAAACGGAACAAACTCAATCTTTCCAGGAATTCTTTCCTTTAGAAGTCGGCAGGAAGCCGACAGGCACACGGTACAATGAGTGGGTCCTCGCCTCCTAAGAGGGCCTTCTTGATCCGGCCAATGCAAACGCTCCGGCAAAAGGAGGAGCATTGTTTGGCATCGTCTCTATTCTTATGCCCTCGTTCCACTTGGCCATACGTTCGGACCGGGCAAACGAACCGACCTTGAGCTGTCCGGCATTCAAACCTGTAGCTAAATGCACGATTGTGACATCTTCGCTCTCGCCAGACCGCGCCGAGACTATAGTTGAAAAGCCTGCCACCTCGGCTGCCCCGAGAGCATCCCGCATCTCTGTGATAGTTCCCGCTTGATTCGGCTTAATTAATACTGCGTTGCATTTACCGCCGTCGGCTGCCCTCGCAATTCTAGCAGCGTTTGTTACCAGATAGTCGTCTCCCACAATCTGCACCCGCGAACCGATTGCGCGCGAAAAGGCTATCCATCCGGCTTCATCATTTTCTGCCAGCGGATCTTCGATCGACACGATCGGGTAGCGCTCGAGCCAGCGCAACAAATACTCACACATCTCCTCGGTGTTCAACTCAACCCCATCAAGTTTCAGGCGGTATTTGTCCTGCGATCTCAGTTCGGAAGCAGCGATGTCCAGTGCAATCGAAACATCGTCGCCGGGTACGTGACCAGATCTCTCAATCGACCGCACCAACAACTCCAGAGCCTGCTCGTTGCTGTCAAATGTGGGCCACCATCCTCCTTCGTCTGCGACGCCGGCGAGTAAGCCTCGATCGCGCAGCAGTTCACCCGCAGTCCGGTAGACGTCGCTAGTTATGCACAAGGCTTCCTGGAAGGAATGAGCGCCAACGGCAATGACCATCAGATCTTGAATGTCGATGCGCCCGGCTGCGTGCGCGCCTCCGCCAAAGATCTGAATCTGAGGCAAAGGCAGCGTCGCCCCATTTTCGCGAGCCAGATACTCCCATAATGGCTTCCCGGCCGACGCAGCGGAGGCATTGAGCACAGCCATCGACGTTGCCACCAAAGCATTTCCACCCAATCGGCTCTTGTTGGGCGTACCATCCAAAGCAATCATCCCGCGATCGATTGCTTCCTGATCACGAGCGTCTTGCCCGATCAACAAAGGGCAGATCTCTTCCTCAATTCCTTTCAGAGCCTTCCGCACATCGAAACCGCCAAGTCGGGTGGTACCATCGCGCAATTCAACCGCCTCGTGCAGCCCGCGTGAAGCGCCGGATGGAGCGATAGCACGACCCGAAGCACCGCACTCAAGCAACACTTCGACTTCTACTGTGGGTCTGCCCCGCGAATCCCATACGCGTCGTGACCGGAGCTCAACAATTTTACTCATGAAATAGCAACTCCCTTTTCCAAGCGAGTGTTATATGTCGCAACGCCGACGGCGCTTGCACGATCAGCGTCGCGGCGGTTCTGAATATAGCATTTCGTTGTGGCGGCGTGAGATATTCAACTGGAGATTTTCCGCTGACACGGGCGACTGCAAGAGCCGGCAACAGACTTGCGATACGAGCCTCAATCTCGGCCCTTGGCTCCCAATTCACATTTGACAGGTAGGCTTCGCTGAAGTCCTGAAACGCCTGCAAAAGCGGCAGCGCACCATCGCAAACTACAAGGCACTTAAGCAGAAGATGGTTTAGGCAGAATGCGGCGTCGAACGCAGGGTCGCTGCAGCAAGCGCACTCTGCATCGAGGAACACCGGGCCGTTGGGGCCGATAAGGATATTTTTGGGGCTCACATCGCCGTGCACCAGCGCGACCTTTTGCATTTGTGTACGCTGAACGAGGCTGTGTAGCGGTGCGGCCAAATCAGGGTGCTGCCTGGCCGCCTCCAAGAAATAGGGGTCCAGGCGCAATGCAAGGAAGTTATCATCGTTTGAAAAGTCGCGCCTAACGGCTTCGTTAAAAGCAGTTTCAGCGTGGATGCGCGCAAGGGTTCCGCCGACAGATGCAGCAAAATTAGGATCAATTCTGCC
>JASIJX010000607.1 GCA_030049955.1 Acidobacteriaceae bacterium | reverse complement strand
TTCACGATCATCGACACTGCATCTTCGGTTTTGAGGCCGCGCTGGCGCAGGTAGAAGAGCTGGTTCTCGCCAATCTTCGACGTCGACGCCTCGTGCTCCATCCGTGCCGTCGAGTTGCGCACGTCGATATACGGGAACGTGTGCGCGCCGCACTTGTCGCCAATCAGCAACGAATCGCACTGCGTGTAATTGCGCGCACCCGTCGCGCCCTTCATGATCTTCACCTGGCCGCGATAGGTATTCTGCCCATAGCCGGCCGAGATGCCCTTCGACACGATCGTCGAGCGCGTGTTCTTGCCAATGTGGATCATCTTCGTGCCCGTATCGGCCTGCTGGCGGTTGTTCGTGAGCGCCACGGAATAAAACTCGCCCACCGAGTTGTCGCCCTGCAGAATGCAGCTCGGGTACTTCCACGTGATCGCCGAACCGGTCTCCACCTGCGTCCACGAAATCTTCGAGTTCGCGCCGAGGCACTTGCCGCGCTTGGTCACGAAGTTGTAAATCCCGCCGCGGCCTTCCTTGTCGCCCGGATACCAGTTCTGCACCGTGGAGTACTTGATCTGTGCGTTATCGAGCGCGATCAGCTCAACCACTGCGGCGTGCAACTGATTCTCGTCGCGGACCGGCGCCGTGCACCCCTCAAGGTAGCTCACATACGCGCCCTCATCGGCGATGATCAGCGTCCGCTCGAACTGCCCCGTCTCCGCCGCGTTGATGCGGAAGTACGTCGAAAGCTCCATCGGGCAGCGCACGCCCTTGGGCACATAGACGAACGACCCATCGGTGAACACCGCCGAGTTCAGCGACGCAAAGAAGTTGTCCGTATAAGGCACCACCGTGCCCAGGTACTTCTTCACCAGCTCGGGGTGGTTCTTCACCGCCTCTGAGAACGAGCAGAAGATCACGCCCATCTCAGCCAGCTTGTGCTTGAACGTCGTCGCCACCGAAACCGAGTCAAACACCGCGTCCACGGCCACGCCCGCCAGCCGCTTCTGTTCTTCGAGCGGAATGCCCAGCTTCTCGTACGTCTTCAATATCTCCGGATCGAGGCTCTCGAGCGAGTCAATCACCGGCTTCTGCTTGGGCGCCGAATAGTACACGATGTCCTGGTAGTCGATGGGCCCAAACTTCACGTTGGCCCACTTCGGCTCGGCGCGCTCGCGCTCCAACTGCATCCAGTAGCGAAGCGACTTCAGCCGCCACTCCAGCATCCACTCCGGCTCGCCTTTGCGCTCAGAGATCAGGCGAACGATGCCCTCGTTCAGCCCCTTCGGTACGCGATCCTCTTCAATCTGCGTAACGAATCCCCACTTGTATTCCTGCTGCGCCAGCTCACGGATTGTTTCTACATTAGAGCTCAATCTCTTTACCTCCGGGCGAGGTGCAAACCGCGTTTTTCCAGCCACTTAGGTATCTCAAAATACCGGGGGTGGACGAAACTCAGGGCTGGTCCCGCGAAGCATCTGCACTCCCATCATATAGGACTTAAATGGTCCTATATTCTTTTTTAGTGTACTCCCCGTTGGGGCCATGTTTCAACCTGGCTGCCGGCCAGGCCGGCCCCATGCCACGATGGGGCTCTCCGGCGAAATTCTTCGCCATCAGTGCCTTTTGTCGGTTCTTCGGGCCGGCAGCTCCAGCCCAGAGTGCTGCGAGCAGCCCAGTGCTGGACAAGGCAACCACCGCCCGCAATTCCCGCATCCGCGTACCCATACGCCTCACGGGGCAAGAAGCAGGGCCAAGCTCATGGAGGCAGACCCGCGCAACCGCGGCGAAGCAATCTGCCTTGGATCCCAACGAGCCGTCTTTTCCTGCCACAGCTCGCCTGGCCGCGCGTCCAGGCTCAGTCATTCCCTCAATCACCATCCACAGGGAGGACATCCATGGCTACAAAAGAAGCAGTGAAACCGGGTGATGTGTCGCAGCGCGTCGGAGTGGAAGTCATTCGCGCCCGCGGCGTCGACGTAGAAAAGCTCATCAAGGTGCTGATCGCCAATGCCGCCGCCGAGTTCGCCAGCACCTACTACTACTACACAATTCTGCGCATGCACTTGGCCGGCTACGAGGACTACAAGGAGATCTGCGAGGATGCGCGCCTCGAGGACCGCGCCCACTGGGAGCTGATCGTGCCGCGCATCTACGAGCTCGGCGGCGAGCTGCCGAACGACCTGCCAACCTTCCACAATCTTGCCGGCTGCGCGCCCGCGAAGCTCCCCGATCCGCCCACGGTGGTCAACATCCTCACCCTGCTGCTGGAGTCGGAACGTTGCGCCATCCGCAGTTGGAGCGAGATCTGCGACATGACCTTCGGCAAGGATCCGCGCACCTACGACATGGCGGCGCGCATTCTCAACGAAGAGGTCGAGCACGAGGCCTGGTTCATCGAACTGCTGGCGCGCGAGCGCGACGGCAAGAGCATTCCCAGCGGACACTTCCGTCGCGGCGAACCCGGCGACGCGCCCTACAGCAAGAACCGCCAGTTCTATAACCCGTAGCGCCGGCCGCGTCCCATGCAGCAGTACGCGGTTACCTTTGTGCTGCCGGACGGCGTGCGCACAACCCTGCGCATCGCCGCGGACGACTTCCTCTGGCAGGCCGCGGGCCGCGCCGGCCTGGATCTGCCCTCGCGCTGCCGCATCGGCTGGTGCCTGAGCTGCGCCGCGCGCCTGCTCGCCCCGGGCGCGGTCGACCAGAGCGCCGCCCGGCGGTACTTCGCCGAGGATCGCGCCGCCGGCTTCGTGCTGCTCTGCACGGCGAAGCCGCGTTCGCCGCTGGTGCTCGCCACCCACCAGGAAAACGCCCTGCGCGAGCACCGCCAGGCGCTGGGCCTGCCCGCCTCGCTGGGATGAGCGCGGCCGGCCGGGACGCCCGGGC
>JASIJX010000098.1 GCA_030049955.1 Acidobacteriaceae bacterium | reverse complement strand
GGGCCGATGACGCTGGAGCAGACCGAGGACAATCTGGCTTCGATGGCGGACCTGGCGGCGCGGAATGGGATCGGGGTGGTGCTGTGCTCGGTGACGCCGGCGTTTGATTTTCCGTGGCAGCCGGGGCTTGATCCCGCGCCGAAGATTGTTGCGCTGAATAAGTGGATCAAGGATTATGCGACGCAGAAGGGGTATGTGTATGTGGACTATTATTCTGCGCTGGCGGATGCGCGGGGCGGGCTGCCGGCGAACCTGAGCCACGACGGGGTGCACCCGAATCCGGCGGGGTATGCGATTATGAAGCCACTGGTGGAGGCGGGGATTGGAAAAGCGTTGGGAGGCAGGGATCAGGGAACAGGGAATAGGGACTAGGGCGCGGCGAATTGCTATTTGGGGTGGAAACTCCGTAAAATAAGAGAGAACGCTTGCGGGAAAGGTTTGTTTTTCAATGCCGAAGGAAAAGATTCATCCCAACTATGCCGCTGTGCGCGTGATGTGCGCCTGCGGAAGCAGCTTTGAGACGCGCTCGACGCACAAGGGCGATATCCACGTGGAAATCTGCTCGGTGTGCCACCCGTTCTTTACGGGCAAGCAGCGCCTGGTGGATACGGCGGGACGCGTAGAGCGGTTCCGTCGCAAGTACGAGAAGGCGGCGGCCAAGTAGCGGCGGAAGACGCCTGCAGATCGCCAGAGCCTCCGCTACGGCGGGGGCTCTGGTTTCTTTGAGGGACATTTGCACCGATGGCGCGGCGGGGATTCACGGTGAAGAAGGGCTGGGACAATCCGATTGAGCATGCGATGCCGGAAACGGCGCGCGTGCCGGCGGAGGTGCGCATCGGGCGGGTCGCGGTGCGGCCGGCGACGGTGCTGGCTCCGATGGCCGGGGTTACCGATACGGTGTTTCGGCGGTTTATTCGGCATGCCAGCTTGTTCTCCAAAGACCAGGGATCAGGGATCAGGGAACAGGGATCGGGTACGCAAGGCGACAGCGTTGAGGCCTCGATCAGTAATTTGCAGTCGGGGTGCGGGCTGCTTATGACGGAGTTCACGTCGGCCGATGGGCTGGCGCGGATGCGGGAGACGAAGCGGCGGCGGTATCTCACCTTTTACGATGACGAGCATCCGATTGCGGCGCAGCTCTTCGGGTCGAATTCTGAAACATTGGCCGAGGCGGCGCGGATTGTCGAAGATACCGGGTTCGATACGGTGGACCTGAACCTGGGCTGCCCGGCGAAGCGCGTGGTGGGATGCAACGGAGGGTCGGGGTTGTTGCGCGATCTGCCGAAGATCGGCGAGATCTTCCGCGCGGTGCGCAGGGCGGTAACGATTCCCTTCACCGTGAAGTTCAGGCTGGGGTGGAATGACGCGCAGCTTGTGTGCGTGGAGCTGGCGCGCATGGCCGAAGCCGAGGGGCTGAACGCCGTGGCGCTGCATGCGCGCACGCGCGAGCAGGGCTACAGCGGGCAGGCGCGCTGGGAGTGGATTGCAGCGGTGAAGCAGGCGGTGGGGATTCCGGTGATCGGCAATGGCGACATTCGCACGCCGGAGGACGCGGCGGCGATGATCGACCAGACGGGCTGCGATGCGGTGATGATTGGGCGCGCGGCGCCGGCGAATCCATGGATCTTCCGGCAGATTGCGCAGTACACGGCGACGGGCAGCTATGAGCGGCCAGCGGCGCAGGACCGGTACAGGATGATCCGCGCGTATTTCGAGATGCTGATTGACGAGGCCGAGGCATCGAAGGATCTCGCGCGCGATGCGCGGATTGGGGATCCGGTAGGAAAGATGAAGCAGTTTGCGACGTGGTTCACGCATGGGGTTCCGGGCGGAGCGAAGCTGCGAGCGGCGATTTACCAGCAGCGCACCGGGGCCGGCGTGCTGGGCGAGGTGGAGCGGTTCTTCACGGCTGGTTCTTTCGCGGAGACGGGACTGGATTTGATTGAGCCCATGCCGGATTTTTCGCAGGCTGAGCTTATCTGCGATTAATTAAGGGTTTGCGGCACTGGGACCTGACACCAGCAACCCGGGAGACGAAAACGCATCTACAAAGTAGAGCGGGTCTGCGCTATGAGTTCGTGCGGGTGCGCTCAAAATAACGGTTCGGCGGAGATGAATGCCGGAGCCTGGATGAGATTTTCGCTTGCTCGTGCCTTTCGCTGCCGGATTCGATAGCGGCGGCTCTTTAGTTGCTATGCGCAAAATTCGCAATCCCCAAATCCCAATTCGCAGACGGCCGCAGAAGAAGCGCAGCCGGAGAGTGAGCTTGCCGAGACGAGTGCCGCGAAGTCGACGTGCGTCCCAGCGGGTTGCCGCATCTACGCGGCAGTGGACCGCGTATTCGCACTCGGGTGCATGGACGCAGCTTACGCTGGTGTGCGTACGTGGACGCGGCTGAGCGTTGCTGCGCGGACTCATGCCGAACCCCGATTCCGTCAGGGGTTGAAGCCCCGTTCATTGGGTGAACCATTGACGTACGGGCTAAAGCCCGTACCCTTCGATTCGAAGCTCTTTGCCTTCGACGCAAGGCCCGCGACCTCGCAAAGTTTCAAGCAGATCGAGTTTCTATGGCATGCGCGCTCAGTGTTGCCGCGGAGAGCTGTGGACCGTATGCTTTTGGCGTGGCTGCCACGCTTGTTGAATGTGTTCCGAATTTTTCCGAAGGCCGCGATGCGGCGAAGGTTGATGCGATTGTCGAGGCGATGACGCTGCCCGGCGT